>CAYGLH010000296.1:2503-4832 GCA_964350535.1 uncultured Ilumatobacteraceae bacterium | reverse complement strand
CCTGATGCTCGGCGACCCGCTGACGGCGGGAGAGGCCCTGCGGATGGGGGTCGCCACCGAGGTGTCCGCGGGCGACAGCATCGCCGAGGTGGCGCAGCGTTGGGCCGGTCGGCTGGCGGAACAGGCGCCGCTGGCCGTGCGCGGCACCAAGCTGGCCGTCAACGCCCAGCTCAAGCAGGCGCTGATCACGAGCTTCGACCTGTCGACGGCGCTCGAGCTGCAGTGCTTCCACTCGGACGACCACGACGAGGCGGTGCGGGCGTTCGTGGAGAAGCGCCCAGCCCGGTTCACCGGGAGCTGACGCGACTTGGTACGAAGGTGCCTGGCAGGGAGACCGAGAGTGGAAGTGGTGCGATGACCGATGAGCTGACGCCGATGGAGGCGATCATGACGACGCGGGCGATCCGCCGCTACACCGACGAACCCGTGACCGACGAGGAGATCGAGACGTGCCTCGCCGCTGCCCAGCAGGCGCCGAGCGGTGGCAACGTGCAGCCCCAGCAGTACGTCGTGGTGACCGACTCCGAGCTGAAGTCCGAGGTCGGTCGGCTGTACCGGGCGGCGTTCGACCGCTACGAGCGGTCGTTGCCCGACGGCTCGCACCTCGAGGGCGCGGCGGCCGAGTCCTGGCGCCGTGGCCGCGACGCCAGTCGGTACCTCGCCGACCACATCGGCGAGGCGCCGGCGATCGTGCTCTTCCTGCAGCCGATCATCCCGTGGGGTTCGATCGACGACGAGGGGCCGATGGACATCGGCCGACTCGATGCCAGCGTCTATCCGGCCGTCCAGAACTTCTGTCTCGCGGCGCGCGCCCTGGGCATCGGCACCGCGCTCACCACGGTGATCCGCATCCGCGCCGCCGAGACGCTGGCGGCGCTCGGCGTGCCCGCCGCCGACGACGGCTCGCCGCGGTACGAGATCGCGGCCTGCATCCCGATGGGCCGCCCGCAGGGAAGCTTCGGCGTCGCCCCGCGCAAGCCGGCATCGAAGGTCACCCACTGGAACCGGTGGGGCGACAAGCGTCGCGACTGATCCACCGGATCCATCGAGCCGTCGACGCGCTGGCATCCCACGCCCGCTGTGACTACGGTCACCGCGCATGACAGAGATCACCAACGTCGCCGACATCGTCCGCGTGCACGGCGAGCATCGCGCCGACCGCACCGCCTTGATCCTCGACGACCGGCACATGAGCTGGGCCGAGCTGTATGCCCGGTCCCAGCAGGTGGCCCAGGCGATGTCGGCTGCCGGTGTCGGGTCGCAGGACCGCGTGGCGTTCCTCGACAAGAACGGCATCGAGCACTTCGAGGTGTTCTTCGGCGCCGCCCTGCTCAATGCGGTGTGCGTCGACGTGAACTGGCGACTCGCCCCGCCCGAGGTGGAGTACATCGTCAACGATGCCCGAGCGAAGGTGCTCGTCGTCGGGCCCGACTTCACCCCGGTGCTCGATGCGGTCGGCGATGGCATCGCCGCCGACAAGATCGTGGTGATCGGCGGCCACGACGGCTACGAGAGCTACGAGGACTGGATCGACGGCCACCCCGTCGCCGATCCCGGTGCCACCTCGACCGCAGAGGACGTCGCCTTCCAGCTCTACTCGTCGGGCACGACCGGCCGCCCGAAGGGTGTGATGCTGACGAACGACAACTTCTTCGGCCTGCTCCCGCTGGCGAAGGAGATCTGGGAGCTCTCCCCCGACGCCGTGAACCTCGTCGCCATGCCGTTGTTCCACATCGGTGGCGGCGGATGGGCGACTGCGGGCATGTACGAGGGCTGCACCTCGGTGATCGTCCGCGAGCTCGACCCCTCGGCGCTCATCAAGCTGATCGAGCAGCACAAGGTGACCCACGCCTTCCTCGTCCCCGCCGTGCTCCAGTTCATGCTGATGGTCCCCGGCGTCGAGGACGCCGACTACTCGAGCCTGCGGGTGTTCGTGTACGGGGCGTCGCCGATCAGCGAGGAGGTGTTGGCGTCGTGCGTCACGATGTTCGAGCCGTGCAAGTTCTGGCAGGCCTACGGGCTCACGGAGACGACCGGCGCGGTGGTCAATCTGCCGCCGGAGGACCACGACCCGAACGGGCCGAACAAGCACCGCCTCCGGTCGTGCGGCGTCGCTGGACCGGGCGTCGAGCTGCGGATCGTCGCCGATGGCGGCGAGCGTGACTGCGAGGCCGGCGAGGTGGGGGAGATCTGGATCCGGTCGCGCCAGAACATGGCCGGGTACTGGAATCTGCCCGACGCCACGGCCGAGGCGCTGACCGAGGACGGGTGGTTCAAGTCCGGTGACGCCGGGTACCTCGACGACGACGGCTACCTGTACATCCACGAC
>CAYGLH010000296.1:0-2493 GCA_964350535.1 uncultured Ilumatobacteraceae bacterium | reverse complement strand
CGAGAAGTGGGGCGAGACCGCCAAGGCGATGGTCGTCAAGGCCGAGGGCAGCGACGTGTCCGAGGCCGACATCATCGCCTACGCCAAGGAGCGTCTCGCCACGTTCAAGTGCCCGACGAGCGTGGAGTGGCTCGACATGTTGCCGCGCAACCCCAGCGGCAAGATCCTGAAGCGCGAGCTGCGCGAGCCGTACTGGGAGGGCCACGACCGCCGGGTCGGCTGAACGGCGCACGAAATGTGACCAAAACGTCGCGCTCAGCGCGACGCACACGGCAAGTTTCGGGTGGGGTGTGGATAGCGTGTTCTGTCGTGTCCACGACCGACTCGACGCTCCTGATCGCACCCTCGGGTGACGACGCTGACCTGGCGCGTCGCGCCGATCTCCGCAACCTGGCGATCGTCGCCCACGTCGACCACGGCAAGACGACCCTCGTCGACGCGATGCTCCATCAGTCCGGAGCGTTCCGCGCCAACGAGGACGTCGCCGAGCGGGTCATGGACTCGATGGACCTCGAGCGCGAGAAGGGCATCACGATCCTCGCCAAGAACACGTCGGTGCGCTGGCACGATCGCCGCGACGGCAGCGAGGTCACCCTGAACATCGTCGACACGCCCGGCCACGCCGACTTCGGCGGCGAGGTCGAGCGGGCGCTCACGATGGTCGACGGCATCGTCCTGCTCGTCGACGCCGCCGAGGGACCGCTGCCGCAGACGCGCTTCGTGCTGCGCAAGGCGCTCGCTCGCGACCTGCCGGTGATCCTGGTGATCAACAAGATCGACCGTCCCGACGCACGCGTCGACGAGGTCGTCGACGAGGTCTACGAGCTGTTCTTCGACCTCGACGCCAAGGATCACCAGGTCGAGTTCCCGATCGTCTACTGCTCGGGCCGCGACGGGTGGTCGACGCTCGACGTCGACGAGGCGCTCGCCGGTGGCGGAGGCAACGACCTGCAACCGCTCGCCGAGGTGCTGCTCGACACGATCCCGGCGCCGACCTACCACGAGGGCGCCCCGCTGCAGGCGTGGGTCACCAACCTCGACGCCTCGCCGTACCTCGGTCGACTCGCCCTGCTGCGCGTCTTCGAGGGCACGATCCACAAGGGCCAGTCGGTGGCGTGGTGCAAGCGCGACGGGTCGATCGGCCGGGCGCGCATCGTCGAGCTGTTCCTCACCGAGCACCTCGAGCGGGTGCCGGTCGAGTCCGCCGGTCCCGGCGACCTCGTCGCCGTCGCCGGCATCGAGGAGATCACGATCGGCGAGACGCTCGCCGACCCCGAGGATCCTCGCCCGCTCCCGGTCATCACCGTCGACGAGCCGGCGCTGGCGATGACGCTCGGGATCAACACCAGCCCGCTCGCCGGCCGCGACGGCAACAAGCTGACCGCCCGGCTGCTGAAGAACCGGCTCGACGCCGAGCTCGTCGGCAACGTCAGCCTGCGCGTCAACCCGACCGACCGCCCCGACGCGTGGGAGGTCCAGGCCCGCGGCGAGCTGCAGCTGGCGATCCTCGTCGAGCAGATGCGCCGCGAGGGGTTCGAGCTCACCGTCGGCAAGCCCGAGGTGCTGACCCGCGAGATCGACGGGGTCCGCTGCGAGCCCGTCGAGCGCGTCACGATCGACATCCCTGACGAGCATCTCGGTGCCGTCACGCAGCTGCTCGCCACCCGCAAGGGCCGGATGCAGCAGATGACCGGAAGCGGCTGGGTGCGCCTCGACTACCTCGTGCCCGCACGCGGCCTGATCGGGTTCCGTACCGAGTTCCTCACCGAGACTCGGGGAACCGGCGTGATCAGCCACACGTTCGAGGATTACGAGCCGTGGGCCGGCGAGATCCGTGCTCGCGCCCAGGGTGTGCTCGTCGCCGACCGCACCGGCCCGGCGACGACCTACGCGATGATCAACCTGCAGGACCGGGCGACCATGATGGTCGCGCCCGGCACCGAGGTGTACTGCGGCATGATCGTCGGTGAGAACTCGCGCGCCGGCGACATGGATGTGAACGTCTGCAAGGAGAAGAAGCTGACCAACATGCGGGCATCGAGCGCCGACGAGACCGTCAAGCTCACCCCGCACCGTCAGCTCTCGCTCGAGGGTGCCCTCGAGTTCATCGCCGCCGACGAGTGTGTCGAGGTCACGCCCGAGCGTGTGCGTCTCCGCAAGGTCGAGCTCGATCCCACCGTGCGCGGCCGCGCCGCCAAGCTGGCGTCGCAGGGGTCCTGATCCACCGCATCCCGACAACCTGTTACATCGGGGTCTGACACCTTTGTGACAGGTGGGCTAGGTGGGGCCGTGTCGGACGTCGTGGTCGGGCTCGCCGAGTGATTCGATCACGTTGTCCGTCACCTTGACGTCCTCGGCGTCCCACACGAGGGCGCCGACCCGACACCGTTCCCAGTAGTTGCCGCTGACGACACCGCCGACCGCGCCGTCGCGAACGACCACGCCACTGTCGGCGTCGACGACGACGTTGCCGTCGATGAGGGTGGACAGCCC
>CAYGLH010000295.1:0-4851 GCA_964350535.1 uncultured Ilumatobacteraceae bacterium | reverse complement strand
CGAGGATGGGCACGGGTGGTCTCGCTCTCGTGGGGGTCGGGGGGTCGGGGGGTCGGGCGTGGGTGGACGGTCGGGGGGTCGGACGGTCGGGGGATTCGGGGTACGGACGGTTCAGGCCGCGGCGGCCAGGTCGTCGAACGACCGTTGGATGTCGTCGGCGTAGCGCGCCGGGTCGGGCATCGTCGCCCGGTCGCCGGTGAACGACAGGACGAATTGGTCGTCGTAGCTGCCCACGACGTTGATCAGCCCCATCCCGTCGACGACCGGGCCTGCCCCGAACGTGCGCAACAGGAGGGCCCCGGCGAAGTACAGCGGGAACCGCGGCCCCGGAACGTTGGTGACCACCGTGTTGATCACCGACGCCGTGTTGCGGGTGGCGAACCGGCCGGCGAGGCGGGTGCCGACACCGATCAGCAGGCCGGGCGCGAGCTGGGACAGCTCGGTGAGGTTGCGGGCACCGACCGCCTCGGTGACGTCCTTCGAGCCGCTGGTCGAGCGATGGACCGCGGCGAGACGCTCGACGGGGTCGGCCACGTCGGTGCCGAGACTGACGACCATGGCCGACACCTGGTTGCCGAGATCGCCACGCTCGGCCTCGGTGCGCACCGAGACCGGCGTCATCGCTCGCAGCGACGCGCTCGGCAGCTCGCCCTTGTCCTCGAGGTACGACCGCAGCGCGCCACCGATCACCGCCAGGGCGACGTCGTTGACCGTCGCCCCGGGCACGGTGGCCCGCATCGGCTTCAGCGCCTCGAACGGGAACGACCGTGCATCGAGCACACGATGTGGCGACACCGGGCCGCTGAACCGGGTGCCGGGCGCGACGTTGGCGGTCGCCGCGTCCTGCTGCTCGCGCATCACCGACATCGCCTTGCCCACCCCCGGAGTGAGACGGCCCATCAGCCGCAGCGACCGTGCCGGGGCGCGCATCGCGTTCATCCCGGCGCGCGTCCACAGCTCCATCGCCGACGGGTCGGCCTCGGGCTGCCACGGTTCGACGGGCGGCGGAGGGTCGACGAGCTCGGCGGTCTGGTCGTGGATCGCGGTGATGATCTCGACGCCGGACTTGCCGTCGACCGCAGCGTGGTGGACCTTCAGCACGAAGGCGAAACACCCGCTCGGGAGTCCTTTGACGTTGTCGAGCCCCTCGATCACATAGAGCTCCCACAGTGGTTTCGACAGGTCGAGCGGTCGGGCGTGGATGCGCGCCGCCTGGATGCAGAACTGGCGCCAGTCGCCGGGCTTCGGCAGCGCGATGTGGCGCACGTGGTACTCGAGGTCGAACTCGCCGTCCTCCACCCAGTACGGGTGGTCGACGTCCGCCGGGACGCGCACCACCTTCTGCCGGAACGCCCGGGCGAGATGCAGACGCGCCTCGAGGTGGCGCAGGATCCCGGTGAAGGTGATCGCGCCGTCGGGCGCGGTGGACGGGTCGTACACGCCGATCGAGGTGATGTGCGTGGGTGCGTGCGGTCGCTCGCTGTAGATGAACGATGCGTCCTGTCCACTCAGTTGCTGCATGAGCCTGATCCCCCGTACGTAGCCGGCTCCCCGCGCCGACCTACGGTGTGGAGTATGGCACTGGCCACCGACCCCGTCGACCTCCCCTTCCGCCCGGTCCGCGCGCCCGGCCGCGCGCTGCGCGCCCTCGAGGCCGCGTGGCTCCCGATCGAGGCGGCCGGGTTCTGGGCGATCCGCCCACTGCTGCGCGGGATGGGGCGCGGCGACCGTCATCCCGTCCTGTTGCTGCCCGGGTTCACCGCCGACGACGACTCCACCGCGCTGCTCCGCGCCACGCTGCGCACGCAGGGCTACTACGCCCACTCCTGGGGGCTCGGTCGCAACCTCGGGCCGACGGCTCGCATCGTCGACGGGATGCGGGCCCGACTCGACGAACTGCACGACCAGCACGGTCGGCCGGTCTCCCTGATCGGGCAGAGCCTCGGTGGCGTCTACGCCCGGCTGCTCGCCCGGGAACGACCCGAGGCGGTGCGCCAGGTGATCACGCTGGGCAGCCCGTATCGCATGCAGGAGGGCGACCGCAGCACGGCCCAACCGATGTGGGAGCGCGTCCGCCATCTGCACGACGGCGACCTTCCCCTGGCGACGGTGCGCGAGGAGGACCGCCCTCCCCTCGAGGTGCCCGCGACGTCGATCTACTCCCGCACCGACGGCGTCGCGCCGTGGCACACGTGCATCGACGTGGTCGCCGAGCAGTCCGAGAACATCGAGGTGCGCGGCAGCCACATCGGGATGGCGATCAACCCCGCCGTCGTGGTCGCGATCCTCGACCGGCTCAGCCAGGACGAGGACGATTGGCGCCCGTTCGCACCGCCCCCGGGGCTGCGCTCCTGGTACCCGCGTCCCGCCAGCTGGCAGGAGCGGCGCACCCGCGTGCGGGCGAGCGCCTGAACGCTCCGCCGATGGCATCGACCTCCGACGAGTCCGGGGACCGGACCCCGCTCCGGGTCGGGGTCGCCACCACCGGTGTCGCCCAGACCCTCGACGATCGCCGCCGCGACCTGCGGTCGATGGCCGACGCCGGCATCGACCACCTCTTCATGGCCGACCACGTCAGCTTCCGGGGTGGCGCAGGCATCGACGGGGTCACCCACCTTGCCGTCGCGGCGGGTCTCGAGGAACGGCTCGGCCTGTACCTCGGGGTGATGCTGCTGGCGCTGCGTCATCCCGTCGTCGCCGCCCGACAGATCACCGAACTGGCGCTGGCCGCGCCGGGACGGGTCACGATCGGTGTCGGCGTCGGCGGTGAGGACCGCCACGAGTTCGAGGTGTGCGGCGTCGATCCGCGCACACGCGGTCGACGCACCGACGCCT
The DNA here is from genome assembly GCA_964350535.1 of uncultured Ilumatobacteraceae bacterium. Taxonomy (GTDB): domain Bacteria; phylum Actinomycetota; class Acidimicrobiia; order Acidimicrobiales; family Ilumatobacteraceae; genus CAYGLH01. Next base: position 2,016 of record CAYGLH010000295.1, on the reverse strand, counting down.
GCCTGGAGATCGTGCGGGCGCTGCTCGCGGGTGACGAGGTCGACCGTGACGACGAGTTCTTCACGATCGAGGCGGCGACCATCCGCCCGACCGTTCAGCCCGATCTGCCGTTCACCGTCGGCGGTCGCAGCGATGCCGCGCTGGCGCGGGCCGGGCGGTACGGCGACGGGTGGCTCGCCTCCTGGTGCTCGCCGCGCCGCTTCGCAGAAGGCACCGCTCGCGCGGAGGAGATCGGCGCTGCCTGCGGTCGGGCACCGCTCTGGCAACACGGGCTGCAGGTGTGGGTCGGCGTCGGCGACAGCGTCGAAGCCGGCCGTGCCCACGTGGCGGGCGAGATGGAGGCGTTCTACCGCATCCCCTTCGACGGGTTCGCCAAGTACACGCCGGTCGGCACCGCCGAGGACATCGCCGAGTTCCTCGCCCCCTACGTCGAGTCCGGTGCAGCGGTGCTGAACCTCACCCCGTGCGGGCCCGACCGCGACACCGAGATCGCCACCATCGCCGCCGTCAAGCGGATGCTCGTCGGCGCCGCCTGACCACCGGCCGAGCGGCGAGTACCGTGGACGGCGGGGACACGAGGAGGTCTGGGTGATGCCATCGTGAGCGCGAACACCTACCACCGGGCGCCGGACGCGGTTGCCGACGCGCCGCCCGGGTGTCCCGTGCAACACGGCTGGTCGCCGCTCGACGACGACTACCTCGCCGACCCCTACCCCATCGCGGCACAACTGCGCGACGACCATCCCGTCTTCTACGCCGACGAGCTCGGCTACCTGGTCGTGACGCGCATGGCCGACATCGAGCACGTGTTCCTGCACCCCGACGTGTTCGCGTCGTCCAACGTGCAAGACCCGATCTTCCCGCTCGCCCCGGAGGCGACGGAGATCCTCGGCGCCGACGACTTCGATCCGGTGGCGGTGATGTCGAACCGAGCCGAGCCCGACCACGCCCGGATCCGCGTGTACACGCGGCAGGGCTTCGGCAACCGCAGGTTGAAGACGCTCGAGCGGTACATGCACGACCGCGCCTCCCACCTGATCGACGCGATGGTCGAGGCGGGGTCGCCCACGGACTACGTCGCCGCGGTGGCGTTCCCGCTGCCCGCCGAGATCGTGTTCCGTTTCATCGGGTTCCCTCCCGAGGACGACGCGATGATCAAGGCGTGGTGCGTCAACCGGCGGGCGTTCTCGTGGGGGCGACCGACGCCGGCCGAGCAGGCCGAGATCGCCCGCGGCATGATCGACTACTGGCGGTACTGCCGCGACTTCGTCGCCCGCAGGCGCGACGCGCGCGCCGACGACTTCACCTCGGAGCTGCTCGACGCCCACGACGCCGACCCCGACCCGGACAACGGCACCGGGATCAGCTACCGGGAGGTCGAGTCGGTCGTGTACGGGATCAGCTTCGCCGGTCACGACCCGGTCACGTCGTTGCTGTGCAACTCGCTGCTGTGCCTGCTCCCGCGCCGCGACCAGTGGGAGGCGCTCGTCGCCGACCCCGCGCTGGCCGCCAACGCCGTCGAGGAGACGCTGCGGTTCGAGTCGAGTCAGGTGTCCTGGCGGCGTGTCACCACCGAGCCCACCACGATCGGCGGCGTCGACGTGCCGGCCGGGACGCGCATCTTCCTCAACTTCGCCGCCGCCAACCGCGAACCCGACACGTTCGAGCAACCGGACGTGTTCGACATCGCCCGGGCCCGCGCCAACCACCACATCAGCTTCGGCAAGGGCATCCACCACTGCCTCGGTGCCGGGCTGGCCCGAATGGAAGCGCGCATCGCGCTGGAGCTGCTGAGCCAACGCCTCCCCGACCTCCGACTCGTCGCCGACCAGGAGCTCGACTACTTCCCGAACATCACGTTCCGCGGCCCGGCGCGACTGATGCTGGAGTGGGGCGACGCCACGCCATGAGCCTCTACATGGTGCAGAAGTTCCTCTACCACCTCAACCGCGACGAGGACCTGCAACAGCGCTATCGCGACGATGCGGAGGAGTCGCTGCGCGGCTTCGAGCTCAC
>CAYGLH010000294.1:0-4858 GCA_964350535.1 uncultured Ilumatobacteraceae bacterium | reverse complement strand
TGCGTCGTGTCATCGGACGCTCACCTCGAACAGCTCGTCGCGCTGGTATTGCAGCAGTCCCAGGTTGCTGCGTCGTGTCATCGGACGCTCACCTCGAACAGCTCGTCGCGCTGGTATTGCAGCAGTCCCAGGTTGCTGCGTCGTGTCATCGGACGCTCACCTCGAACAGCTCGTCGCGCTGGTATTGCAGCAGTCCCAGGTTGCTGCGTCGTGTCATCGGACGCTCACCTCGAACAGCTCGTCGCGCTGGTATTGCAGCAGTCCCAGGTTGCTGCGTCGTGTCATCGGACGCTCACCTCGAACAGCTCGTCGCGCTGGTATTGCAGCCGCAGATCGACCGGGCCGTCGAAGCGTTGCTCGATCCGTTCCGCCAGGCGCCACGCCGCCTGCGGGTCGTTGGGGCCGGACACGAGCAGATCGACGGTCGCCATGTTGTCGTGGACATCGGCGTCCAGGTTGATCACCCGCACCGTCGGATCCCACTCCACCACCGACTGGGTCACCGAACGGCGCAGCGATGCGTCCTCGAGCGCGGCCTGGGTGTGGAGTGTGAGCGGGACGGCGACGACGAGCACCGCGACGAGCGTGATCACCAGCCGTCGGCGGAGGGATCCGGCGCCGACCACCTCCGGGTGGAACCCGGCGAAGATCAACATGACCGACGCCGAGAACACGATCGCTGCGAGGTTGGTGATGTACAGGAGGAACGCGTTGGCGGCGAGGTCGTCGGCGCCGACCGCCAGCGTGATCCCGACCGTCGCCAGCGGCGGGACGAGGGCGACGGCGATGCCCACGCCGGGGAGCGCCCCCATCGTGGCGCGGCGGGGGAGGATGTAGCCGGCGGCTGCGCCGGCCGTGATGGCGATGCCGAGGTCGAGCAGCCCGGGGAAGGTGCGGGCGACCACCTCGTCGGGGAGGTCCCCGGAGTTGGCGACCGCGGTGCCGGCGAGCTTGGCCGTGACCCACCCGACTGCGATCGCCGCCATGGTGCCGGCGGCGATCACCCACAGGGCCCGGATCAGGCGGCGGTTCTGGGCGAGCACGGTCGCTGCTGCCGTCGCCGTGATCGGCGTCATCAGGGGTGCGACGAGCATCGCGCCGATCACCACGGCCGCCGAGTCCGCGAGCAGTCCGAACGCAGCGATGCCCGCCGACAAGACGATGAGCATCAGGAAGCGGCGCAGGTACTCGCCGAACTCGTCGCCCTCCGGCAGCAGCTCGTCGACCGCCTCGAGCGCCTCGTCGGTCGGCTCGCTGGGCAGGGTCGAGCGGAGCCACTCGGTGAACGAGCCGAGGGCGGTCTTCACGTTGGTCGACATCTCAGATCCTCCAGCATCGACCGGACCCACCGATCTGGTGGGCGGGAGCGATCCGCCGGTTGGCCGAGGATATTCGACAGCACCTGGTCGGGACCGTCTCCCCGGCGCGTCCGCCCTCGTCAGCGGGCGTCGATCACCGCTTCGTGTTCGAGGGAGGCGATCGCCCGACCGCCGGCGGTGATCCGGACCTGCGCCACCGCCCGCGGTCCGGCGCGCGACGCGAACCGGTCGACGACCGTGGCGCTGACCTCCAGCGACTCGCCGAGTCGAGCGACGTCGTGATGGGCGATCAGGCTGCGGACGTGGATCCACGGGCCCGTCACCACCTGGCGGTGGAACACCCGATTGGCGAGGGCCGGCCATGACGCCGGGTGGGCGATCCCCTCGGCGGCGTACAGCGCATTGTCGTCGCCGGCGCGGGCGCCGTAGTCCACGAGCGCCTCGTCGACCGTGACGCGCTCGGTGCGCAGCTGCTCGCCGGACCGGGTCGCCAGCGCGGGCGCGCGGCTGGACACGGCGCAGCGAGCGCGGAGGCCACCGTCGACGAATGCGCCGACACGGCGTGGCGCCTCCAGGAGCTCGTCGACGGCCGCGTCGTCGGTGGGATCGTCGATCCGCAGGTCGACGAGGTCGCCGTCGAACACCGGGCTGGCGAACCGCACCTCGGCGCCGCCGGAGCGCACCCACCCCACGCCCCACGCGGCCGTCGGCGGGCGGGTCAGGTACGCATAGACCGTGACGCCGGCGACGAGTGCTGCGGGGAAGCCGGCGCGCCGGGCACCGTCGTCGGTGTGGATCGGGTTGTCCGCGTGCTCGGGAAGGTTGACCGCCCGCACCGACCACTGCTCGAGCTCGTCCATCCGACCATGTTGGCCGCCGGGCGAGAGCCGCGTGGCGTCGGGTGTCGCCGCCCGAGGCGCCGGCGGCACACTGTGGCGATGAACGCCAGGACCGGTGCTCCGATCCCGCTCGCCCAGGTGCAGGCGGCGGCGGCCACCATCGCCGGCCACGCCGTGCGCACCCCCGTGCTCACGCATGCCGACCTCGACGCCGGCGAGCGGCGCGTGTTCTGCAAGGCAGAGATGTTCCAGCGCGCAGGGGCGTTCAAGTTCCGCGGCGCGCTCAACCGTCTCAGCGCCGTGGCCGAGGGCGAGCGCGCCGCCGGCGTCGTCGCCGTCTCGTCCGGGAACCACGGAGCGGCGGTGGCGACCGCCGCACAACTGCTGTCGATGCCGGCCGCGGTGTTCATCCCGGAGGATGCACCGTCGGCGAAGCGTCGGCTGATCGTGGATGCGGGCGCCGAGGTGCACACGTTCGACCGCAGCATCGTCGATCGCGAGGCGCCGGCCCGGCAGCTCGCCGCTGAGCGCGGGGCGGTGTTCGTGCACCCGTTCGAGGATCCGCTCGTGATGACCGGGCAGGGCACCGTCGCACTGGAGTTGTTCGACGACGTCGGCGCCCTCGACGTGTTGATCGTGCCGATGAGCGGCGGCGGGCTCATGGCGGGATGCGCATCGGTGGCCCACGCGCTGGCCCCGTCGTGCGAGATCGTCGGGGTCGAACCATCGGTCGCCGACGACACGCGACGGTCGTTCTCGGCGGGTCGGCGCATCACGATCGTCAACCCGCCGACCATCGCCGACGGACTCGCCGTCACCGCGCCGGGCGCGACCACTTTCGAGATCAACCGCCGCCTCGTCGACGACGTCGTCACGGTGTCCGAGACGGCGATCGTGGAGGCGATGCGCTGGTTCCACGAGTTGTTCGGCGCCGTGATCGAGCCGAGCGGTGCTGTCGGTCTGGCCGCGCTCGCCGCCGATCCGCGCCGGTGGCGCGGCCGATCGGTCGGGATCGTGCTGTCCGGTGGGAACATCGACGGCGCCCGCTTCGCCGAGCTGACCGGCATCGCGCCGTGAGCGTCTGCGTTCAGAGGTAGTCGTTGCGCTGCAGCCAGTGGAAGGCGATCCACCCGGGCAGGATCGGGAGCCAGAACGTCGCCAGCCGGTAGAGGAAGACCGCCGGGACTGCGACGGTGTTGTCGAGGCCGGCCGCCACCATCCCGCCGATGAGCGCCGCCTCGACCGCGCCGAGTCCGCCAGGTGTCGGGGCCGCCTGCGCCACCGCCGACCCGACGAGGTAGACGGCACCGAGCGCGGCGAACGGGATCCCGCCACCGAACGCCTCGGTGCTGAAGTACAGCGTGCAGATGTACGAGAACGTGAGGGCGATCGACCCGCCGATCAGCAAGGCCAGCTTGCCGGGCGTGCGCAGCACGGTGGAGATGCCGTCGAACGCCTTGCGGAGGACCGGCACGAGACGCGACAACATCATCCGGCGTACCGGCGCGATGACCAGGCCGAGGACGACCATCGCCAACGCGATCCCGAGGCCGATGACGAACCACTTCGGGTCGGGCAGCGACAACCCGCCGAACGCCTCGCGCCCCGCCCACACCAGGAAGACGAGGATCAGCAGGAGGTGGGCCACCACGCCGGCCACGGTGTTCAACCCGACCGCCGACACGGCGACCGCCCGGTCGACGCCCTGCTTCTGCAGGAAGCGGACGTTCAGCGCCATCCCACCGAGCCCGGCGGGTGCCAGCTTGCTGGCGAAGGACGAACCGACCGAGGCCATCAGCAGCGGGCCGCCGGGGATCCGCTGTGGGACGGCGCCCTCCAAGGCCATCGCCGCACCGACATAGGTCGTCGCGGAGAACAACACGACGAGCGGCGCCCATCCCCAGTGCGCCTCACTGATCTGGTCGATGATGCCGGGAAGGTCGGCGAGCTGGGGGACGAGGAAGTACACCGCCAGGCCCAGCGCGACGATCATCACCACGGTCCGTCGCGACACCCTGTCGAGCGCGGCGTACTCGACCTGCTCGACCCCGCACTGCTCGATGACCTGCTGCTGGATGCGTTCGAGCAACCCCTTGTCGTGGCGCAGGGCGGTCTGGGTGGCGCCGCTCAGTGCGCTCATCTGCAAGCGCGGGAGGGCCGCACCCACCGTCTCTGCGCCGAGCGTGCCGACGGCGGCGGCGACGGCCCGATCGGGGCCGACCATGGTGGCCGACGACGCCAGCAACTGGGCGACGTCGGCGTCGAGGAGCTCGTCGGTGGCGGCGGCCTCGGAGAAGCCGAAGTCGATGATCCACGGCTCGCCCGAATCGGCGAGGAACACATTGGCGAGCCGCAGGTCGCGGTGGGCGACGCGACGGGAGCGCATCAGCCGGACCTGTTCCCAGAGTGCGGCGAGCACCCCGTCGTCGATCTGTGTGGGGTCGAGCGAATCGAGCGACCGGCCGTCGATCAGGTCGTAGGCGAGGAGCATCGAATCGCTCCCGACGCCGGCCACGCCGCGCAGTCGGGGCGTGCGCACGCCGAGGTCGCGGGCGAGGAGTGCAATCAGCGCCTCGTGCTCGACCGTGCGCCGCAGCGACGAGAACGGCCTGCCGTCGCCGACGTCCTTGAAGCGCAGGAAGCGATAGGAGCGGAACAGCAGGTCGGCGGCGCGCTCCTCGCCGCCGAGCACCTTGACGA
>CAYGLH010000293.1:0-4860 GCA_964350535.1 uncultured Ilumatobacteraceae bacterium | reverse complement strand
TCGCTGACGATGGTGGGAGGTCGACGGCGCAGTCTTCGCAGATCGGTCGGAGTTCGAGTGCCATCGTCCCATCGTTGCTCGGGCCGCCACGACGACAACGCCGTGTTCCCAACGACTCGCGCCATCAGCTCGACCGCCATCGATGCCGATCCGTCCCTGGACCATCGGTCCCACCAGATGTGACAACATCGTGCCGGAGCACGACAGCGGAGGAGACGACAGGTGGTGGAGATCGAGTCCCCTGACGCGGCCGTTCGCACGGTCGCCTCCGGGCTGCGGTTCCCGGAGGGCCCGGTGTGGCTGACCGACGGATCGCTCCTGGTCACCGAGATCGCAGCGGCGACGTTGCAACGGATCAGTCGTGGCGGTGAGGTGACGCTGATCGCCGAGCTCGGAGGAGGCCCGAATGGGGCGGCGATCGGGCCGGACGGCGCGGCGTACGTGTGTAACAACGGCGGAAGCTTCGGCTTCCGCGAGGACGGCGACCTCCTCGTGTTCGACGTCGTGGCGCCGCCGACCTACTCGGGCGGCAGCATCCAGCGGGTCGACCTCACGACCGGTGTCGTGACCACGCTCTACGACAGGTGCGGCGAGCACGTACTCCGCGGGCCGAACGACCTCGTCTTCGATGCGACCGGCTCGTTCTGGTTCACCGACCACGGCATCCGCACCGAGCGTGAGAGCGACCGGACCGCCGTCTACTACGCCGCACCCGACGGGTCGCGCATCGAGGAGAAGATCTTCCCGCTCGACAGCCCCAACGGCATCGCGCTGTCGCCCGACGGCGCGACGCTGTATGTCGCCGAGACACAGGTAGGGCGGATCTGGTCGTTCCTACTGGACGGTCCGGGCGTGATCGCGGGAGACGCGGCAGGGGGTTACCACCCCGGCACGTTGTTGTACGGGGCGGGCGGCTATCGGCTGTTCGACTCGATGGCCGTCGACGGCGACGGGTGGGTCTGTCAGGCCACGCTCGTCGACGGTGGCATCGTGTCGGTCTCGCCCGACGGCGCACGCGTCGAGACGATCGCGTTGTCGGATCCGCTCGTCACCAACCTGTGTTTCGGCGGCGACGATCACGGCACGGCGTTCGTCACCTGCTCGGCGACCGGGCAGGTCGTGGCGATCGACTGGCCGCGCCGGGGATTGCCGCTGGCGTTCTCGACGACGGGAGTCCCCACGTGAAGGTCACGGAGTTCATCCTCAGCGCTGTCCGCGATCAAGGGGTGGACCACGTGTTCCACCACCTCGGCGGCCTCGACGACTCCTTCATGCCGCCGCTGACGTCGACGGCGGGGCTGACACCGGTGGTGGCGGCGTTCGAGGGCGGCGCCGCCTACATGGCGGACGGTTACGCGAGGGCGTCGGGCGGGCTGGGTGTCTGCATGGGGATCGGTGGCCCCGGCATTTTGAACATGGTCACGCCGCTCACCGCCGCGCTCACCGACCGCTCGGCGGTGCTCGCCCTGAGCGGGGAGGTGCCGCGCAGCTGGGAGGGGATGGGTGGCTTCCAGGACGCCTCCGGCGCGGCGATCGACGACATCGCTGCCGTACGCACCGTCACGGAGCTGTCGCAGTCGCTGTCCTCGCGCGCGGTGGTCGGGCACCACCTGCGTCACGCCATCACCCACGCACTCGCGCGCCGCGCGCCGGTCCACCTCTCCATCCCGGTCGACGTCCAGAAGGCGGACGTCGACATCGAGTGGGAGCCGGTCGGTGCGGCGCAGGTCCGTCCGCGCATCGTCGACGAGACCGCCCTCGTGGACGTGGCTTCGATGCTGGCACACCCCGATCACCAGCGCATCGTGATCCTCGCCGGGCCGGGCGTCGCGGAGGGCGGCGAGTCCACACTGCTCCAATTCGCCGAGCGGTTCGAGATCCCCGTCGCCACCACGCTGTCCGGCAAGGGTCTCATGGCCGATCACCACCCGTTGTCCCTCGGCGTGTTCGGCTACGGCGGTTCGGCGTGGGCGATCGACGCCATCACCTCCGACGAGATCGACGTGCTGATCGTGGTCGGCAGCGGGCTGTCGCAACGAGACACCATGCAGTGGGATCCGCGCATGCTGCCCTCGAAGGCACTCGTGCAGATCGACGCCGACCCGGTGCGGATCGGCCGGACATGGCCGACCGCGCATCCCGTCGTCGCCGATCCTGCCACCGCGCTGCAACGCTTGACCGCGATCGTCGACCCCGAGGCGCTCGAGGCGGGCCGCCCGGCGCGGCGCCACCTCCTCGCCGCGATCCGGGACCGCGGCCCGCGACGCCTCAACCCCGACGACACGACCAGCGATGCCGTTCCGATGCACCCGGCTCGGGTGGTGACGGCCCTTCGCGACGCCGCCCCCGACGACGCCGTGCTGTGCGTGGACTCCGGTGCCCACCGGGCGTGGTTCGCCGAGTACTGGGAGATCCGCGAGATCCGCACCCACTTCTCGTTGACCAACCTCGGACCCATGGGCGGCGCCATCCCGTTGGGGATCGGGGTGAAGGCGGCGAAGCCGGACCAGCCCGTCGTCGTCGCCACGGGCGACGGCTGCATGTTGATGCACGGCATGGAACTGCACACCGCGGTCCGTCACGGCCTCCCGATCATCATCGCGCTGATGAACAACCACTCGTACGGGAACATCTACTACCGCGCGCACCAGATGGGTCCCGGACCCGAACGCCTCACCGACATCGGCAATGCCGACTGGGTGGGGTTCGCGCACTCGATGGGCGCCGGCGGCGAACGGGTCGACCGCGCGGAGGACATCGGCGCCGCGATGCAGCGGGCTCTCACCCACGGCGGGGCGTACGTGCTCGACCTGCACATCGACAAGACCTACCCGACCCCGGTCGGTCCCTGGCGCGAGCGTCAGCACGAGTGGGAGGACAACGACTGATGGCCCGACTTCCCGACCCGACGACCACGCTGTCCGGCGACGACCTCGAGATGTTCCAGCACATGGCCGCCGTTCGCGCGCACGCCGAGGGCCGGTCCAGTCTCGGCGAGGTCTACGTGCGCATGTTCAACAACCCGGGCACGGCGACCAGGGTCGGCGCGCTCGGTGAGCACCTTCGCTTCCACGGCGTGCTCCCCGACGACGTGCGCGAACTCGTGATCCTGCGATTCTCGATGCGACAGCGCTCCGGATACGAGTGGTCTCACCATCAGCGGCCGGCCGAGCTGGCCGGCATCGATCCCGGGGTGCTCGCCGAGCTGGGGCAGGGGTCGGTGCCGACCTCCCTGCCCGACGCCACACGGGCGGTGATCGAGGCGGTCGACCACGTCACCCAGCACGACTCGATCCCTGCCACCGTCCAGCAGCGCATCGTCGACGTGTTCGGCGAGGCGGGTGTCGTCGAGGTCGTCGCACTGTGCGGGCTGTACGCGCTGATGAGCTACATGGTGTTCGCCTTCGACATCGAGATCGAGGAAGGGCTCCCCGCGGCCCCAGCGGACTGGGACGCGGCAGCGCCCTGACCGGCCGCCGGGCACGACGTCGCGCCGTCGTCAAGCTGACAGCGACGTCCGGGCGTCGGCTGCGCCACGACGGGATCGGGCTCGGCCGAGCTGCTTGGCGTCCCGTGGAGGATCGCATGTCGAGCGAGTCGCCAGCGCGAGCCGATGGCCAACCTGGTGTCGGACCGGACGCGACCGATGAAGCTCACGGCCTCGTCGGACGCCGCTCAACCAACTCATAGAGCCCGTTGTCCGGCGCGCGGAAATGGACATACCGGAACTCGTCATTCACCGAGATCTCCTCGTCAACCTCGACTCCCGCCGCCCGCAGCTCGGCCGAGGCCGCGTCCAGATCGGCGACGAGGAACCCGATGGTGCGCTCGTTCTGTCCGTCGGCTGCGTCCGTCACCACGAACGACGACCGATCAGGCAGCACGAACACGTCGGCATCGACCCCCTCGATCGTCGACGGCGTGATCTGCAGCAGATCCCGCGCAAAGGTCGCCATCGCGGTTCGCTCCGTGCATCGGCTACCGACGAAGACCAGCCCTTCCACCTTCATCGCAGCCCTCCCCGACGACTCATGATCCCGACAGTGTCGCATGTTCACTCCGGTCGACCGCCGCGTGAGGCGCTGAGGCACGCCCGCCGACGGGGTGACATGTGCGGAACGCCGTGCGCGTTCGCCGGTACCGCTCGGCCCCGCGCCGACCGATGAGACCACGTGCGGACAGCTCGCGCCTGCTCTCATCGTTCAACACAGCCGCAGACGACCGATGAGATCGCACGCGGACGGCGCACGCGAACTCTCATCGGTCGGCAGCCCACCGCCCGGTTCAGCACCGGTGCGCTCGCCGATGTGCTCGGAAACGCGCGAACCGGATCAGGGACGTAGCGGGTGGGGTGAGTTGCTACGCCGGTGGTTTGATCCAGTTCGACCATTCGTCGGGGTCGACGTTGCTGCCGCACACGATCGTGGCGACTCGTTTGCCGGCGAACCGTTCGGTGTCCTCGAGCACGGCAGCGATCCCGAGCGCAGCTGATGGTTCCACGACAAGTCCAGCACCGTTGAACAGGTAGCGCATGCCGGCGATGATCGAGTCCTCCTCGACGAGTACGACGTCGTCGATGGTCTCCAGGAGGTCGTCGAGGACTTCCGGGATCGGGCATCGACCAGCGACGCCGTCCGCGATCGTGTCGATCTCGGGTGTCTCGATGACGGTGCGGGCCCGCCAGGACAGCGACATCGCCGGCGCGCCCGCCGGCTGGATCCCGATGACCTCGGTCTCGGGCGAGAGCTGTGTGAACACGAATCCGACCCCAGACGCCATCGCGCCGCCACCCAACGCAACGAGCACGACATCGAGTCCGCCCAGCTCGGCGAGTTCGAGGCCGATCGTTGCAGCACCCTC
>CAYGLH010000292.1:2516-4860 GCA_964350535.1 uncultured Ilumatobacteraceae bacterium | reverse complement strand
GAGTGATCCGCGTGCGGTGATGCCCCAGATGACCGACTACGGCGTGTCCGCCGATGGGTGGGAGCCGCTCCCGTGGTCGTGGGCGGCCGAGCGCCTGTCGGGCTATCGGAACTACTGGCTGGTGACCGCGACGACCAGCGGCCGGCCGCATGCGCTGCCGGTGTGGGCGGTGTGGGACGACGACGCCCATCTCCTCGCGTTCTCGTGCGCGCCGGGGTCGCGCAAGGCCCGCAACCTGCGGGCGAACCCGCAGGTCACGGTCGCCGGCGACGACACCATCGAGTGCCTGTCGCTGGAGGGCACGGCCACCGAGATGGAGGTCGGCACGGAGGCGCACGACGCTTGGGTCGACCGATACCTGGAGAAGTACCTGCCGCTCGAGGACAGCCTCACCGCCGAGTTCCTCCGGGCGAACGCCTTCTTCGAGGTTCGTCCCGAGCGCCTCTTCGCCGTGATCGAACGTGCGGACGAGTTCTCGACGCGACCGACGAAGTGGGTGTTCAGCGACCGCTGACCGTCGGCACTGCGGCGAGCCAGGCGTCGATCTCGCGCTGGGATCGCAGCCGGTAGACGTCGGCGTGCGCCCAGATCTTCTCGTCGAGCTGGGCGGTGTACCGCTCCTGGTACTTCGGCCACTGCGTCCACGTCCACACGGCGATGCTGGTCTCCGGGTCGCGGCTGACGAGCCGCCGGAGCGACTCGCGATTGCCGCTCCAGAGCTGCTCCCGGGTTGCGACGCGCCGCACGCTCCGCCAGGTGACGCGCCAGGTGACCGTCGCCCTCGGGAGGTCGAGCCAGACGATGGTGTCCGCCTGCATCTGGGTGAGGTCGGCCGTCGTCCGGTAGTTGCCGTCGACCACCCACCGGTCGGTGTCGAGCGCCTCGGCGACGGCGGCGCGCATCTCTGCCGTCGGGGCCTCTTCCCAATTCGGGCGATGATGGAGTCCGTCGAGTTCCACGAAGCGCGCGCCGAGCCGGTCGGCCAGCGCCCGCCCGAGCGTCGTCTTCCCCGACCCCGGCGACCCGACGATGGCAACTCGCTCCACGGCGAGGCACCCTACCGATCGTCGATCTCAGGATCTCAGGGCCCGCCCAGCGGGCCTGATCCTCACGAGAACGCTCAGGAACGCTGGTAGTTGGGGGCCTCTTTGGTGATCGTGACGTCGTGGGGGTGGCTCTCGTCGCGGCCGGCGGCCGTGACCCGCATCAGGCGACCCCGCCGGAGCTGGTCGAGCGTCGCCGCCCCCGCGTAGCCCATCCCCGAGCGCAGTCCGCCGACGAGCTGGTACACCACCTCGCCGAGCGTGCCGGCGTACGGCACACGGCCTTCGATCCCCTCGGGCACCAGCTTGTTGCTCGCCGTGCCGACGGCGGTGCCGGCACCCTGACCGGTGGCGTAGCGGTCTGCGCTGTCGCCGGTCATCGCCCCCATCGAACCCATCCCGCGGTAGCTCTTGTAGCGCCGCCCCTCGAACAACTCCATCTCTCCCGGGCTTTCCTCGGTGCCGGCGAGCAGCGACCCGAGCATGACGGTCTCGGCGCCGGCGACGATCGCCTTCACGATGTCGCCCGAGAACGTGATGCCGCCGTCGGCCACCACCGGCACGCCGAGCTGCTGGGCCCGGCGGCTGGCGAACCACACGGCGGAGAGCTGGGGCATGCCGGCGCCCGACACCACCCGAGTGGTGCAGATCGATCCGGCCCCGACGCCGACCTTGACGGCGTCGGCACCGGCCGCGGCGAGTGCCTCGACGCCCTCCTCGGTGACCACGTTGCCGGCGGTGACGGGCAGGTCGGGCCACGATCCCTTGATCCGCTGGATCGTCTTGACGACGTTGGCGGAGTGCCCGTGCGCCGTGTCGATCGACACGGCGTCGACACCCATCGCCACCAGGCCTTCGACCCGGGCCTCGACGTCGTCGCCGACGCCGATCGCCGCCGCGCAGCGAAGTCGTCCCTTGCTGTCGCGCGATGCGTTGGGGAAGTCGAGGCGCTTCTGGATGTCCTTCACGGTGATCAGCCCGGCCAGGCGGCCGTCGTCGTCCACCAGCGGGAGCTTCTCGATCCGGTACTGCTGCAAGACCGCCTTGGCCTCGTCGAGCGACGTGCCGACCGGCGCCGTGACGAGCCGCTCGGAGGTCATGAAATCGGTGACCGGGCGATCGAAGTCGGAGCCCTCGCAGAAGCGGATGTCGCGGTTGGTGAGAATGCCGAGCAGCCGGCCGTCCGGATCGGTGATCGGAACACCCGAGAACTTGAACCGGTTCATCAAGCCCTCGGCCTCGTGGAGGATCGCCGTCGGCGGCAGCGTGACCGGGTCGGTGATCATCCCCGACTGCGACCG
>CAYGLH010000292.1:0-2506 GCA_964350535.1 uncultured Ilumatobacteraceae bacterium | reverse complement strand
ATGTTGCGGTGGATCACGCCGATCCCGCCGTGGCGCGCCATCGCTACCGCCATGCGGGCTTCGGTCACCTTGTCCATGGCCGCGCTGACCAGGGGGATCGCCAGCTCGATGTCGGCCGCGAACGTGGCCGAGGTGTCGACCGCGTCGGGCAGGGTCTCGCTGTAACCGGGGATCACGACGACGTCGTCGAAGGTGAGCGCGTCGTACCGGTCGAACAGCTCGTCGTTGGGCGACGTGCGGGGTGTGGGGTTGTTGTCGGGCGTGTTCACGGGGAGACCTCCGTCGGAGATGTGGACTGCCTGCAGAGCGTGCGTACAGCATCGACCAGAAGTTGGTGTTCGACACGATGGACGTGCTGTTCGAAGTCGTCGATGGTGGTGAAATCGGTCATGTCGATCGTGGCGGTGGCGATCGTCGGCCCGTCGTCGACGCCTTCGTCGGGGACGAAGTGGATCATGACGCCGGAGTGGTCGCGTTCGCCGCGGGCGTGTTGCTCCCACGCTCGTTCGATCGCGTGTGTGCCGGGCAGGTCGCCGGGCAGCGCCGGGTGGAGGTTGACCACGCGACGCGGGAACCACCCGAGGAAGCTCATCGTCAGGATCCGCATCCAGCCGGCCAGCACGACCAGATCCGGGGCGAAGCCGGCGACGATGTCGGCGAGCCGGGCGTCGTAGTCGGCGCGGGCCTCGTCGGCGTGGGGGGCGACGAGGACCGACGGGACACCGGCGTCGGCGGCGCGGACCAGACCGTGGGCGTCGGAGCGGTTGGCGACGACGGCCACGACCTCGCCGCCCCCAAGCTCGTCGGCTGCCGCCGCGTCGAGCAGCGCCTGCAGGTTGGATCCACCACCGGAGACCAGGACGACGATGCGCGGCGCGACGGTCATGCTCGGAGGTGCACCTTTCCGGCGCCGGGCTCGAGGGCGCCGATCACCCAGGTCGGTTCGTCGATCGATTCCTGGACCTCACCGACGTCTCCCGGCGCGCAGACCACGACCATCCCGATGCCCATGTTGAGCGTGCGGTACCGCTCCTCGGTGCTCATCTGCGGTGTCAGCTCCTCGACATACTCGAAGAGCCGCGGGACCGGCCACGACCCGAGCTCGATCGCTGCGTCGACGCCGTCGGGCAGGACCCGCGGCAGGTTCTCGGGGAGCCCGCCGCCGGTGATGTGGGCGAGCGCCTTCACCGTTCCGGTCGCGAGGACGGGAGCGAGCAGGTCGAGGTACGAACGGTGCGGTTCGAGCAGCGCGTCGCCGAGCGGTCGGTCGAAGCCGGGCGGCACGGTCTCCATCGGCAGCCACTCGAACACCTTGCGCAGCAGGGAGTATCCGTTGGTGTGCGGGCCGCTGGAGGCGATGCCCACGAGGACGTCGCCGGCGGCGACGGTGGGGCGGGGGAGGAGATCGGCCCGCTCGGCGACGCCGATGAGCGTCCCGGCGATGTCGAAGGCGCCGGGCTGGTACACGCCGGGCATCTCGGCGGTCTCGCCACCCAACAGGGCGCATCCGGCGGCGCGGCAGGCGTCGGCCATGCCACCGACGACGTCGGCGACCATGTCGGCGTCGAGGTCGCTGGCGGCGATGTAGTCGAGGAAGAACAGCGGCCGCGCCGCCTGCACGAGCACGTCGTCGATGCAGTGGTTGACGATGTCGGCGCCGACGCCGCGCACCCGTCCGAGCCGGGCGGCGAGCTCGACCTTCGTGCCGACACCGTCGGTCGACGCGACGAGCACGGGGTCGTCGAGAGCGGTGATCGCCGCCGCCGAGAACACACCCCCGAAGCTGCCCAGGCCGTGGAGGACACCGTTGTCGTGGGTGGCCTCGACGGAGCGCTTCATCCGGTCGACCGCACGCGCGCCTTCGTCGATGTCGACACCGGCCGAGGCATACGAGCTGAGGCTCGCGCCGGCCGCTCGCCACCCGATGTCACGCCGCACCTGCATCCCGTCGAAGGAGATCCGCCCGATCCGCCGGTAGGCGAGGTCGCGGGCCGCGGCGAGGTCGTCGCCGACCCCGGTCACGGCGAGGACACGGCCGCCCGCGACGCGCTCGTCGTCGACGCCGGCATCGAAGCGGATCGTCCCCTGGAGGTCGCCACGGTCGGTGATCGCCGCGCCCCCCGACGGCGAGGTCGGATAGCCGGCGGCGGCGGCGACCACCGTGAGTGCCGCCCCCTCCTTCACCGTGACCGGCACGTCGGCGAGGCGGCCGTCCGTGCATGCCTTGGCGAGCTGGGCGAGGTCGGTCTCGAGCAGCGGCAGCACGGCCTGCGCCTCGGGATCGCCGAACCGCACGTTGTACTCGATGAGGCGAGGACCGTCGGCGGTGAGCATCAGGCCGGCGAAGATCACCCCGACGTACGGCGTGCCCGCGGCGGCGAAGTGGTCGAGGACCGGCTGCACGAACGTGGCGAGGAGGTCGTCGGTGTCGAGCGGGAGCGGCGCCGGGGCGTAGGCACCCATCCCGCCGGTGTTGGGACCTTCGTCGTTGTCGAAGGCGCGCTTG
>CAYGLH010000291.1:0-4891 GCA_964350535.1 uncultured Ilumatobacteraceae bacterium | reverse complement strand
GTCCACTTGCGGTTCTGGATGCCGAAGCCGAGCGCCTCCGTGTCCCCCCAGTGACCGATGACGGTGTCGTCGTAGTACGTCGGGTCGACCCCGGCGGCCATCCCCACCTGGTCGGCGGACACGACCTGTTCGATGTCGACGTTCGTGTCCCACTCGAGATCGGTGGTGCTGTTCCACTGCCCGACCTTGGCCTTCTCGTACAGCTTGCGCAACGCCGGCCGGGCGAGGCTGTAGTCCCAGGTGAAGATGGCGTCGGCGTTGTCGGCGACGATGTGCTCGACCTCGTCGACGTCGTCGTTCGAGATCGACAGGATCGCCTCGAGATCGTCGACGTCGGCGCGGCCGAGCATCGTCTCGTTCGTGGAGGAGTTGTCGACTGCGGTCATTGGAGTGCTCCTGTGGTGGTGTCGGATGGTTCGTCGGGCCCGGCGAGGCGCCCGAGGAAGGGCCGGATGAACCGGCGGGTCTGATCGGGATCGGTGAGGTCGACGAGGTCGGACGGCGCCAAGAAGTACGAGAGCACGAGGCGCACGAGCACGTCGACGAGGTGGCGCGCCTCGCGTCGCTCCATGTACGGGTCGAGCAATGGCACGAGGTAGGCGGACGCCACGCGGATCGTGCGCGGCAGGCCCTCGACGGTGAGGTTGGTGTAGACCGTGCCGGGCTCGGACGCCAGCATCAGCGCGAGGTGCTCGTCGCCGCGCAGTTCGCGCAGCGAGTTGGTGACGGCGCGCACGAGGAGATCTTCGAGGTCATGGGCGTCGGCGAGGTGGTCGAGCAACACCCCGAAGAACTGGTCGAGCTCGTAGACACGGTGTGCTTCGAGCAGCACGTCGCGCCCACCCGGGAAGAGCCGATAGATCGTGGCCCGCGACACGCCGCTGTCCTTGACGATGTCGTCGATGGTCACCTTGTGCAGCCCCCACCGATCGCAGCAACGGCGCACGGCCTCGAGGACCTCGACCTCGACGTCGCTCCACCGCGTGCTGTCCGCCACCCGTGAGACAATAGAACGATGAGTGTCTCAGTGTCAAGACGTCTCGCGTGGAGTCGGTGGACCTCGCACCAACATCCTGGGTTGGTGGCGCGGCGCGGCAGTAGATTCTCGGGCGCGTGAACGACCACCGAAGGAGACTTCTCATGCGACATGTCACCCGGACCCGACTCCTGGCAGGGCTCGCTGCCGGCGCCCTCGTCCTCGCCGCCTGCGGCGACGATGACGACGACGACACCGGCGACGTCGCCGACTCGATCCAGGAAGCCGTCGACGAGGCCCAAGAGGCTGTCGGCGACGCAGCCGACGACGCACAGGAGGCCGTGGAGGAGGCCGTCGACGAGGCGCAGGAGGCCGTGGACGAGGCCGCCGAGGAGATCGGCGACGCTGTCGAGGAAGGGCTCGAGGAGTCGTGCTCGTCGACGATCGACGACGGCGTGCTGACCATCGCCACCGGCGAGCCGGCCTTCGAGCCCTGGGTCGTCGGCGACGACCCGGAGAGCGGCGAGGGCTTCGAGGCCGCCGTCGCCTATGCCGTCGCCGATCAGATGGGCTACGGCGCCGACGAGGTCACCTGGGTGCGCACCACCTTCGACGAGGCGATCCAGCCGGGCGCGAAGAACTTCGACATGAACCTGCAGCAGTACTCGATCACGCCCGAGCGTGCCGAGAACATCGACTTCTCGCTCCCGTACTACACGAGCAACCAGGCGATCGTCGCCCTCGACGGCTCGGCGGCCGAGGGTGCGACGTCGATCTCCGACCTGGCCGACGTCAAGTTCGGCGCACAGGTGGGCACCACCTCGCTGGAGTTCATCACCGATGTGATCCAGCCGAACCAGGAGCCGTTCGTCTACGACGACAACGTCGGGGCCAAAGCCGCGCTCGAGGCGAACCAGATCGATGCCGCGGTGTTCGACCTGCCGACCGCGCTGTACGTGTCGGCCGTCGAGATCGAGGGCAGCAGCGTGATCGCACAGTTCCCGGCCTCCGCGGGTGGCACCACCGACTCGTTCGGGTTCGTGCTCGAGAAGGACAGCGCGCTGACGCCGTGCGTCGATGCCGCCATCGCGGCGATGACCGCCTCTGGCGAGCTCGACGAGCTGACCGTCGAGTGGCTGGCGAACAACGCCGGAACCCCGATCATCGAGGAGTGAGGCGAGCCGGCGCCATCGGATCCGCAGCATGACCGCATCGACGCGACGCCCGACGAGACGTGAGGTCTACGAGCGGGCGAGACGCACGCGTTCGATCATCATCGCGACCACGAGCACGATCATCGTCCTGGCGGCGGTGGTCGTGCTCGTGCCGATGGCGCCTGGCTGGAACAACGTCAAGCGGGCGTTCTTCGACTGGGACGTCTTCCGGGACTCGTTCCCCGGGCTGCTCGAGGCCTTCTGGCTCGACATCCAGATCATGCTCTGGTCGACACCGCTGATCCTGGTGGTGGCGTTGCTGATCGCCCTCGCCCGGGGGGCCCGCAGTCCCGCACTGTTCCCGCTGCGCGCCTTCGCCATCGGCTACACCGACGTGCTGCGGGGGATCCCGGTGATCCTGCTCGTGTACCTCATCGGGTTCGGCGTGCCCGCGCTCGGACTGTCGCGAGAATGGGCCAACCCACTGATCTGGGGCACCGTCACGCTCGTGCTCTCGTACTCGGCCTACGTCGCCGAGGTGATCCGTGCCGGCATCGACAGCGTGCACGAGAGCCAGCGCGCTGCCGCCCGGTCGCTCGGGATGTCGAGCACGCAGACGATGCGCACGGTGGTGCTCCCCCAGGCCTTCCGCCGGATCGTGCCGCCGCTGATGAACAGCTTCGTGAGCCTGCAGAAGGACGTCGCCCTCGTCAGCCTGATCGGGCCGGTGGAGATCCTCCGCCAGGCCGGCATCGACAAGGCGCGAACGGCGAACTTCACGCCATACGTCGCCGCCGCCGTGATCTTCCTGGCGCTCACCATCCCCTGCACCCGACTCGCCGACTGGGCGCTCGCTCGTCAGCGCAGGCGCACCGGCGCCACGACGATCGCCTGAGGACTGACGATGGTCTCGCCGGTCACCCCGAAGGTGCATCTCAGCGGTGTGCTGAAGTCGTTCGACGACACCGTGGTGCTCGACGGCGTCGATCTCACGGTGATGCCGAGCGAGGTGATCACCCTGATCGGCGCGTCGGGGTCCGGCAAGTCCACGCTGCTGCGCTGCGTGAACCTGCTCGAGCCGATCGACGACGGCGAGATCCGCCTGGACGGTGTCGACATCTCGCAGCCCGGACTCGACCCCGACCCGGTCCGGCGGCGGATCGGGATGGTCTTCCAGAGCTTCAACCTCTTCCCCCACATGACGGTGACGGACAACGTCGCCGTCGGGCCGCGCAAGGTCCTCCGTACGTCCAAGTCCCAGGCGCGTGCCGAAGCGGTCGAGATGCTGACGCGTCTCGGCCTCGCTGATCGGGCCAATGCCTACCCCGATCAGCTGTCGGGCGGTCAGCAGCAGCGGGTGGCGATCGCCCGATCGCTGGCGATGCACCCCGAGGTGATGCTGCTCGACGAGATCACCTCGGCGCTCGATCCCGAGCTGGTCGGCGAGGTGCTCGACGTCGTTCGCGGCCTGAAGGAGGCCGGGATGACGATGCTCATCGCGACCCACGAGATGGCCTTCGCACGCGAGATCAGCGACCGGGTGTGCTTCCTCCATCAGGGCCGCATCCTGGAGGAGGGTCCTCCCGCACAGCTCTTCGAGTCGCCGGTCGAACCCCGCACACGCGCCTTCCTCCAGCGCGTCATCGACGCCGGCCGCCTCTGAGGACCAGCCGGCCCGGCCACGCGAGGTCCCGACGGTTCGCCCGCCCGACACCTCGTCGAGGCGACGCCCACCGCCGCCGCCCGCCACCCGCCACGCGAGCAGCTCCGGTACCCCCCGTCGCCAGCGCCCGCCCCATGGCGAATCGTCACCCCCGGCCGCCCGCCACCTCGCCCACCGCCTCGCCACCATGGCGACCGCCACGGGCACGCGACCCCGGCGATCCTCGAACCCACCATGGCGACTCGTCACGGTCACGCGGCCCCGGCGATCCTCGGCCCCGCCATGCCGAATCGTCACACCCCACGACCGCCAACGCCAGCCACCCCACCATGCCGAATCGTCACACCCCACCACCGCCAACGCCAGCCAGCCCGCCATGCCGAATCGTCACACCCCCCACCGCCCCCACCGAGCGCAGACGTCGAGCGAGACGATTCGCCACGCGCCTCGACCACCGGTCGCACACCAGCGAGACGATTCACCACGCCGCCAGCAACAGCACCGGCAAACAGATCGAGCGATCGCCGGCGGGTCACCCGCCCCGGCCGCACAGCGCACCAAACCCACACCAGCGAGACGATTCACCACGCCGCCAGCAACAGCACCGACCGGTCGAGCCGATCGCCGGCGGGACACCCACTTCGACCACGGCGCACGCGCCACCACCACCGGGTGAGACGATTCGGCATGCGGCCGAGCCACGCCCCCGGTGGGCCGATCCGTCACGGCGGAGCCGACCCGCGACGGGCGGAGCAGGCGGGGCGGCAGGTGGGCGGGGTGCGGGCCGAACTCCGTC
The DNA here is from genome assembly GCA_964350535.1 of uncultured Ilumatobacteraceae bacterium. Taxonomy (GTDB): domain Bacteria; phylum Actinomycetota; class Acidimicrobiia; order Acidimicrobiales; family Ilumatobacteraceae; genus CAYGLH01. Next base: position 302 of record CAYGLH010000291.1, on the reverse strand, counting down.
ACACCCCGACGCGACGCTGAGGACATGACGACACCGGCATCCGCATCGCCATCGACATCGCCATCGCCATCGCCATCGACATCGACGTCATCCGCATCGCCATCGGCATCGGCTCCCGCGTCGGCGCAGGTCCCGCCATCGCCGTCGGCAACCGCAACGGCGCCGACATCTCCATCGAATTCGCCACCAATCAGTGGCAGCAGCGTCCGCGAGCCCGGAGAGGTGGTCGACGCCCATCCGTGCCCGACCTGCGGTCGGCCGGTCCCGCAGGTGCACCGGCCCGGACGGCACCGGATCTACTG
>CAYGLH010000290.1:0-4908 GCA_964350535.1 uncultured Ilumatobacteraceae bacterium | reverse complement strand
ACGCGACCATCGGCCAGGGCAGCGGGCGCTTCCAGAGACAGAACAACATCCCGAGCATCGCCAGCAGGCTGAGTGCGGTCAGCGCGTCGGCGGGCGAGGTGAGCGGGCTGGTGAGGAAGCCGAACGTGTTCTGGACCGCAGTGGCACCGAAGCTCGTCCCTTCCGACCACGCCTCGGTCTGGACCCGGAACCAGGCGCCGCGCTCGTCGGCGGTGTGGTCGACGTAGAGCTGGAAGCCGACGAAACCGAGCGGCGCCAGTGCCACCGCTGCGAGTGACGCCCAGTCGCGCGACCGCCGGATCGCCACGAAGCTGGCGACGGCACACGCGGCGATGATCGCGACGCCGTTCGGACGCGACGCGGCGGCGAAGGCCGCCGCGACCCCGGCGAGCACCCATCGTTCGTCGAGGAGGAGCAGCAGGCAGGTGGCGGCGAGCACGATGAAGATCGCCTCGGAGTACGCGAACGAGAGCACGAAGCTGCCCGGGAACACAGCGTACAGCGTCATCGCCCGGGCGGCCACGGAGACGGTGAACAGGCGTCGGGCGAGGATGCCGACCAGGACGACCGAGAGGGCACCGAGCAGGAAGTTCAGGAACAGCGCGGCGAGCACGTCGCCACCCGGGAGGATCCAGTCGAGGAACCGCGTCGTCCACGGGTACACGGGGAAGAACGCGGCGCGCGCCTCGATCTGCTCGTAGGTGATGTCGTCCGGGATCGAATCGGGGTACCCGCGGCGGACGAGCTCGAGATACCACCGCCCGTCCCACGACGTGAGCACGTCGATGATGTGCGACAGCGCGCTCTGGGGCGACTCGTCGCCGTCCTCGCGGATCTCGACGACGCGCTGCGCGGCCACCACACCGGCCCCCGCGATCACACACAGGCGTGAGACGACGTACGCGGCGAGGCCGACGCCGACCGCCCGGTTCCAGGACGAGCTCGGTCGGCCCGGAGTGACCTCCGGATCTGTGATCGGAGGATTCGTCACCATCGGTGCATCGGCAGGATCCGGCGCTTCGGACCGAACTTGGGCGCACCGTGTCCATCGAGGCCGATCAACCGGGCAACCCTGCCGCGCTGGCCGCGGTAGGGCTCGAGCAGCGCCAGCATCTCCTCGTCGGTCCCGCGCGGGGCACCGGTGAGCGCGTGGGCGATGATGTTCTTGAGGTGGTAGTCGCCGACCGCCAGCGCGTCGGGGTCGCCGAGCGCGGGGCCGAGCGAGACGCCGACGGTCCACTGACCGATGCCGGGCAGGAGCTGGAGCTTGGCGGCCGCCTCGGCGGGCGTCAGCGTCGCCCACTCCCACAGCTTCAGCGGGTGGCGGGCGAGCTCGATGAGCGGTTGTGCCCGCTTGCGCTCGATGCCGAGGGGGTGGAACCACCAACTCGGCTGTGTGGCGAGCACGTCGGGCTTCGGGGGCAGCATCACCTCGGCGTGGCGCCCGGGTGCCGGCTCGCCGAGCGCCCGGCACAGCCGGGCCCACTGCGCGTGGGCCTCGCGTGAGGTGATGCGCTGCTCGATCACGAAGGGAAGGAGCTCGTGGTACAGCGTTCCGCTCGCGCCGAAGCGGAGGTACGGGTGGTTCCGGGCAGCGGCGGCGACGACCGGATGGACGTCGTGCTCAAGCTCGGGACAACCCGGGTCGAAGACACCGATCATCGCCTCGGCCCGGTCGACGAGCCAGGCGCCGCCCGGTCCCGCTCCCGACGCATCGACGGCACGCGCAGTATCGGGATCCCGCGGGAGCGGACCCCAGGTGATCGTCAACGTGCCCGGCCCGTCGGGCGTGTACGTGGCCCGCGTGAACCGTCCGGCGCGCGCTGGGCCCCGGCCGATCGTGTCGAGGCGGGTCGTCGGGTCGGACCGGCCGTGGCGGTACCAGGCCAACGACGTGCCGATGTCGATCGCGCTGCGGCGCGCGGTCGGAGAGGCCACCGGTGACATCGGAGCGACGGTACCAGTCGGAGGCTCCGCCCACGCGGCACGCTCGAGCGCCCCTCCCCGTACGATCGGCCCACGTGGAGGACCCGCCGCCGTTGCGCGAATCATGGCACGACCCGCTGGCCCGCCGGCTGCCCTCCGGACCCGACGAACGACGTGAGATCCTCACCCGCCACGCGGCGGCGATGGCCGATCGGCGCAGCACCTACCGCGACCCGCGCACCGGGCTCTCGGTGTTCACGGCAGGGTTCCTCGCCGATCGCGCCTACTGCTGCGGGTCGGGTTGCCGGCACTGTCCGTACGAGCAGCCGTCCCCCTGATCTGCCGGCCGCGCGATCACCTGCGGCGAGCTTTGACATTTTGTACAGTCCCCCCATGCCGTTTTCCCACCCCCAGCGGCTCGACGAGGCACTCGCGCTCCTCGCCGAACGTCCCGACGCGACCGTCCTCGCCGGCGGCACCGACCTCATGGTCGAGATCAACGAGGGTCGCGTCAGGCCGCAGGAGCACGTCGTCGCCGTCGATCGCCTCCCCGAGCTGACGCTGTGGCGCCACGACCCCCTCGCCGGAACGGTGCATCTCGGCGCGGGCGTGACCTACACCGAGCTCCTGCGCCCACCGCTCGCCGACCTGCTCCCCGCATTGGCGCAGGCCTCGCGCACGGTCGGATCGCCGCAGATCCGCAACGCCGGCACGATCGGCGGGAACCTCGCCACGTGTTCGCCGGCCGGCGACACGCTGCCGGTGCTGGCCGCGCTCGAGGCGACGGTCCACCTCAGGTCGCGCCATGCCGAGCGCAATGTGCCCATCGGCGACTTCATGCTCGGCGTCAAGCAGACCGCCCTCGAACCGGGCGAGCTGATCGTCGGGGTCACGGTGCCCACACCTCCGGGGGCGCAGGGGTTCGCCAAGGTCGGTGTCCGCAACGCCATGGTGATCGCCGTCGCCAACGCCTGTGTCGTCCTCGACGACGGGACGCGGCAGGTTCGGGCCGCCGTCGGGTCCGTCGGCCCGACCGTCATCCGGTGTGACGCCGCCGAGGCGTTCCTCGCCGAGCGGCTCGACTGGGACCTGCTCACCTCCGGCGACGAGGTGCTCACGGAGTTCGGCCGGCTCGTGTCGTCGGCGGCCCGGCCGATCACGGACCACCGCTCGAGCGCCGAGTACCGCCGCCATGCCGTCGGTGTCCTCGCACGCCGGATCGTCGCTCGCAACCGTCGGGAGGTCGCAGCATGACCGAGTTCTACGCGTTGCACGTCAACGGCGAGCGACGCGAGGTGCGCGACTCGTGGCTGGGTGAGAACCTGCTCGACGTGCTCCGCGATCGTCTCGGTCTGATGGGCACCAAGGGGGCCTGCGAGCAGGGGGAGTGCGGTTCGTGCAGCGTGCTGCTCGACGGCGAGCTCGTCTGCTCCTGTTTGGTGATGGCCACCAACGCCGTCGGCCGACGGGTGACGACGGTCGAAGGCCTCGCGCCGTCGGGCGCTCCCAGCGACGTCCAGCAGGCGTTCGTCGACGCCGGTGCCGTCCAATGCGGGTTCTGCACCCCCGGGCTCGTCGTCGCGGTCCACGAGCTGCTGGAGCGATCCGAGCACCCGTCGGAGAGCGAGATCCGCGAGGAGCTCGCCGGCAACATCTGTCGGTGCACGGGGTACGGCCGGATCCTCGATGCGGTGGTCCAGGTCGTCGACCGGCGACGCACCGCACCGGACGGTGCGTCGTGACCGCCGTCGACACGTCCGCACCGACGCGGCCCGGTGTGCTGGGGACGTCGCCGCCTCGTCCCGACGGCATCGCCAAGGTGCAGGGCGAGTTCGCGTTCTCGTCGGACCTCTCCGCCGACGGCTGCCTGTTCGGCGCAACGCTGCGCTCGCCGCACCCGTTCGCCCGGATCCGCTCGATCGACCTGTCGGGCGCCTGGCGCATCGCCGGGGTCGAGGCGATCGTCACTGCGGAGGACGTGCCGGGCAAGGCCACCTACGGGTTGATCAGCGACGACCAGCCGGTGTTCGCCGACGGCATCGTGCGCTTCGTCGGCCAGCCGATCGCGGCCGTCGCGGCGACCGACGCCGAGACCGCTCGCCGAGGTGTCGAGGCGATCGTGGTCGACTACGAGGTGCTCACGCCGTTGCTCGACCCCGAGGCCGCGATCGACCGTTCCCACCCACCGATCCACCCGGACGGCAACATCATCCGCCACCAGCGGATCGTGCACGGCGACACCTCGGTCACCGGCGACGTCGTCGTCGAAGGCACCTACGAGATCGGGATGCAGGATCAGGCGTTCCTCGGGCTCGAGGCGGCGCTGGCGATCCCGGGGCCGGGGTCGGCCGCGGTCGAGTTGCACGTCGCCACCCAGTGGCTGCACGAGGACCGCGGGCAGATCGCGGCGTGCCTCGGCCTCCCCGAGTCGGCGGTGCACCTCGTGCTCGGCGGGGTCGGGGGTGCGTTCGGGGCGCGCGAGGACATCAGCCTGCAGGTCCACACGTGCTTGCTGGCATTGCGCGTCGGCCGGCCGGTGCGGATGGCCTACAGCCGCGGTGAGAGCTTCCTCGGTCATGTCCATCGGCACCCGGCGACGATCTGGATGCGGCACCACGCCACCGGCGACGGCGAGATCGTCAAGATCGAGGCGCGCTTCGTGTTCGACGGCGGGGCGTACGCCTCGACGTCGGCGGCCGTGCTGATCAACGGCGTCACCCAGGCGCAGGGCCCGTACCGGTGTCCCAACGCCGAGGTCGACGGATGGGCCGTGCGCACCAACCACCTGCCGTGTGGGGCGATGCGCGGGTTCGGCGTGGTGCAGGCGTGCTTCGCCCACGAGTCACAGATGGACCGGCTCGCCGACGCCTGCGGGATGACCCCGAAGGAGATCCGCCTCCGCAACGCGATGCGCACCGGCGACACGCTGATCACGGGACAGGTGGTGGAGAACGTCGCACCGGTCGTCGAATGCATCGAAGC
>CAYGLH010000289.1:2348-4918 GCA_964350535.1 uncultured Ilumatobacteraceae bacterium | reverse complement strand
GGCGGCGTGTTCGGGTGGAACTACCACCTCTGGCCAGATGAGGCGCTCGCTTGCGCGGCGACGCTCCGTCTCGGACGCCCGGTCAAGTGGATCGAGGACCGGCTCGAGTCCTTCACAGCGTCACTCCACGCTCGTGATCAACACCACCACGCCACGTTGGCGTTGGACGCGGACGGACGTTTCCTAGCGCTGTGGACCGACGTGGTCCACGATCAGGGGGCGCACCCGTCGAACGTCGGTCCAGGCCCGTCGGTAGTGGCGACAGGGATGCTGCCCGGCCCGTATCGGTTCGACGTCGCGGGCGCCCATGCCCGCTGTGTGATGACAAACCGCACGCCGACCGGTGCGTACCGAGGATTCGGGATGCAGCAGGCGGCCTGGGTGCGCGAGCGGCTGGTCGAAGAGGCCGCTCGCCGGTTCGGTTTCGATCCGATCGAGCTGCGACTTCGGAACATGATCGAGCCGGATCAGATGCCGTTCACGACGCCGTTCCATCACAGGTACGACAGTGGCGACTACCCCCAGGCGCTGCGCGAGATCGCCGAAGCGATCGCTGCATACGAGGCGCCGAGCGGCGACGGTCGGCTCCGGGGTGTCGGGGTTGCCAGCTTTGTGGAGTTCACCGGCCTGGGGCCCTCGGCGCTGCAGCAGCAAGTCGGCTTTCACCTGAACGGGTTCGAGGCGTCTGTGGTTCGCATCGAGCCGGATGGGTCCGGGACGATTCTCACCGGAGCGGGCTCGGTCGGTCAGGGGATCGAGACCTCGCTCGCCCAGTTGATGTCCGACCGCCTCGGTCTTCCGATGCGGGACATCCGGGTGATCATCGGCGACTCCGACCGCGTCCCCTACTCGTCCTCGGGCGCGATCGCCAGCCGGTCGCTCACGGTCGCCGGCGGGGCACTCGTGCTCAGCTGTGATCGTCTCGCGGAGAAGATCGCGGCGATCGCCGCTCACCGTCTCGAGGCAGATCCAGGCGACATCGAGTTCGTCGACGGATCGGTCCAGGTGCGCGGCACCCCGGCGAGGTCGTTCACGCTGGCAGAGCTCGCGGACACCGCATGGATGGGTTGGGATCTACCGGAGGGAACCGACGCCGGGTTGGAAGAGCGCGTGACCTACGACCCCGAAGACATCACGTATTCGTACGCCTCACACGCTGCGGCAGTCGCTATCGATCCCGAGACCGGCCATGTCGCGGGCGAGGCCTACTGGATCGTCCACGACGCCGGGGTCATCGTCAACCCGATGATCGCGGACGGACAGGTGCAGGGCGGGTTCGCCCAGGGAATCGGCATGGCGCTGTTCGAAGGCGCTCGTTTCACCGAGGACGGCCAGCCGTTGCAGTCGTCCTTCATGGACTACCTCGTTCCATCCGCGAGCGACGTCCCTGATGCGCAGCTGGGGCACCTAGAGACTCCGTCACCGGTGACCCCGGGCGGGATGAAGGGCCTCGGGGAAGGCGGGCTCATACCGGTTCCGGCAGCCCTGGCGAACGCTGTGTGCAACGCGTTGCCGAGCGTGGCCGACCGGGTGACGACGACTCCGCTCTCCGCTGATGTCGTCTGGGCACTACTCCGAGAGGCGGACGAAGGTGCCAGCGGGGTCTGAGCTCGCTGCAATCGCACTGACGAAACGCTTCGGCGGTTCGTTTGCTCTCCGCGGTGTCGACTTCAGCGTCGCCACTGGCGAGATCGTCGGACTGGTCGGGGAGAACGGCGCGGGCAAGTCGACACTCGTCAAGATCCTCACCGGGGTAGAGACACCCACCGACGGCCGCGTTGCGATCGACGGTGCGGCCGTGGAGCTGCCGTCGCCACGCGACGCGCGTGATGCGGGTATCGCCGTCGTCCATCAGGACAGCCAGCTGTTCCCAGGGCTCCGCGTGTGGGAGAACCTGGCGATCACATCAGGCCGTGTACCTCGCTCGGGGCCGTTCGGGCCGCTGCATTGCGCGTTCTCGACCGGTTCGATGCATCGATCGACCCCGATGCCCGCGTCGGACAACTCAGCCCGATCGAGCGGCGACTCGTGGAGATCGCCCGTGCGCTCTCAGGGCAACCGTCCTTCCTCCTGCTCGACGAGCCCACGGCAGCGCTCGAACGCTCCGAGAGCGAGCGGCTCCTGAAGATGCTCGACGATCTGCGCCGGCAGGGGACGGGGCTCGTACTCGTGAGCCACCACCTCGACGAGGTCGAGCGCATGGCCGACCGCGTCACCGTCTTGCGCGACGGCCGCAAGACCGCCGACCTTGCGAGGGGTGAGATCGCCCACTCGCGACTGGTGGAGGCAATGCTCGGTCACTCGATGGTCGGGACCGCGCCGACGGTGCGGCCGGCATCGGATACCAAGTCCGTTCTCGAGATCCACGGTCTACAGATCCTGCCCACGGTCCCTCCCGTCGACTTGGCGATACGCAGCGGCGAGATCGTTGCGGTCACAGGCCTCGTGGGATGTGGCACGACTCAGCTGCTTGAACATCTCGTAGGGGACGGAGAGGCGCGGTCCTCGCGGACGGATGTTGGGGGCGAACCGACGAGGTTGACTTCACCGGTCGCTGCGATCAGGTCCGG
>CAYGLH010000289.1:1143-2338 GCA_964350535.1 uncultured Ilumatobacteraceae bacterium | reverse complement strand
CCGGCATCGGCTACCTGTCTCAGGACCGCAAGTCGTCTGGCACGCTCGCATCGCATTCGGTCTCATGGAATGTCGCCCTGGCGGCCCTGCCGCAGCTCTGCTGGCATGGCGTCCGCCGCCGGTCACGATTCGATCAGCTCGCAACCGAGATGAAGGAGCGGCTCGACATTCGTTGTGCGTCGATGGCCCAGCCGATGCGCTCGCTGTCGGGTGGCAACCAGCAGAAGGCGCTCATCGCTCGGTGGCTCGCGACCGGCATCGACCTCTTCGTCATCGACGAGCCCACACAGGGGGTCGATATCGGGGCGCGCGCAGACATCGCCAGCCTGCTCCGCTCGTACGCCGCCGGCGGCGGCACTGTCCTGTTCGCCTCCTCCGACCTCTACGAGGTCCAGGAACTGGCGACGCGGGTGATCGTGCTCCACCGCGGCGAGATCGTCGCCGACATCGACACCAGCGATGGCACTCCCTCACAGGAGGAGCTGCTCGCCGTGATGACTCGAAGTGCTTCAGAGGAACACCAACCATGACCGAAACGCCAGAACTCTCGACAAGCGCTTCCGACGACGGAAGGTCCGCGACGATTGGCCGACAACGACGACGGGTCGACCTGCTGGACGCGCTCTTCGTCCCGATGCTGCTCGTCCTCGTGATCGCCTACTTCGCATCGCGATCGGACACCTTTCTGTCTGTCCGCAACATCCAGCAGATCTTCCTGGGAAGTGCCGGCCTCGCGATCGCTGCAGCTGGCGTCACCTTCGCCATCATCGCGGGCGAACTGGACCTGTCGATGGGGTCGACCGCAGCGCTGAGCGGTGTCGTCGCGGCGACAGGTATGACACAGACCACCGACAGCGTCGTCATCGGGATGCTGATGGGCGTCGGAGTCGGTGTCGCAGTCGGAGTGGTGAACGGAGCGGTGACAGCGTTCGTGCGCGTACCGTCGTTCGTGACGACGCTCGGCACATCGGTTGCAGCCGGCGGGCTGGCGCTCGTGGTGACGGACGGCACCACAGTGTCGGGCGTCCCCGAGACCTTCTCCAACATCGCCAACACCGAGGTGCTGGGACTGCGAAGTCTCGTGTGGATCGCACTCGCGATCTTCGTGCTGCTGGCGCTACTGCTCCACACGACGGGGTTCGGCCTACGGATCTTTGCGATCGGCGACAACGCCGAGGCGGCCCGTCTCGCAGGT
>CAYGLH010000289.1:0-1073 GCA_964350535.1 uncultured Ilumatobacteraceae bacterium | reverse complement strand
GCTGCCCTGACGATCAGCGGCGCATCGGCCGGGCTCGTCGGAGTCCTGCTCACAGCCCGAGTGAGCGCAGCCACCCCCGGAGCACACGGAGATCTGGCGTTGATCGCAATCGCCGCTGTCGTGCTCGGAGGCACCACGATCACCGGGGGGTCCGGATCGATGATCAAGACGTTCTGGGGAGTGATGTTGATCTCGGTCCTCAAGAACGGGCTCGACAACATCGGCCTCGAGTTCGCCTATCAGAACATCGTGATCGGGGTCGTGTTCGTGCTCGCCGCGTCTTCGGAAGTCGTGCGCCGCCGCTTCCGCATCAAGGCGACGACGAAGGAGGCGGCAATGCAACAGGCGGCCGCGGATCACCCCCGGTCCTCGGGCGGAGACCTCGCGCCGGAGCAACTCGACCACGAAATTGACATTAGTAATACAAACGCTTAATCTGGCGTTCGAACCAAGGGGAGAGCAATGACCACACACAGCTCATTTCGTACATCCACACGACTGCGACGAGTTCTCGGGCTCGTCGCCGGCGCCTCGCTGCTCGTCGCGGCGTGCGGCAGCGACGATGACGACGACGGTGAGTCGGAGGACACCACGGCCGAGGCCGAACAAGACTCCGCGACCGAAGACACCGCCGCCGACGACACCACCGCCGGCGATTCGACGAGCGAGGAGTCCGACGCGCCGAGCACCGACGCTGAGGCAGGGGCAGATGAGGGAAGCTCAGACGCCGGAGTCGACGCGTCGGACATCACCATCGGCGTGTCGTTCTACGACTCGCAGGTGATCCCGCTCTACGTCGAGATGGAAGAGGGAATGAAGGCGGCGGCCGATGAAGTCGGCGCCGAGGTCACATTCTCGTACGCCGCCTTCGACCCCGTCGCCCAAGTCGACCAGATCGAGACCATGATCACCAACGGCGTCGACGCGATCCTCGCGACACCCTTCGACCCGACGGTGCTGCTGACTGCCTATCAGTCGGCTCGGGACGCCGGGATTCCGATCATCTCCTTCGCCAACAAGGTTGCCGACGAAGAGGAGGACCTGTTCATCGGCCGCGATTGGTCAGAGTTCGG
>CAYGLH010000288.1:0-4949 GCA_964350535.1 uncultured Ilumatobacteraceae bacterium | reverse complement strand
TCGTGGTGCACTCCGCCACCAAGTACCTCGGCGGCCACAGCGACGTCGTCGGCGGGTTCGTGGCGGTCGACGACGACGACCTCGCCGAGCGGCTCACGTTCACGCAGAACGCGGCAGGGGCCGTGCCCGCACCGTTCGACTGCTACATGGTGCTGCGCGGCGTGAAGACCCTTGCCGTCCGGATGCAGCGCCATTGCGAGAACGCCCGCGCCGTCGTCGATCTGCTCGTCGGCCACCCCGCGGTCGGACGCGTCCTGTACCCGCAGCTGCCCGATCACCCCGGGCACGCCGCCGCGGCCAAGCAGATGCGCGACTTCGGCGGGATGGTGTCGTTCACCGTGTCGGCCGGGCGCGACGCGGCGATGCGCGTCGCCGCGGGCACCGAGCTGTTCACCCTCGCCGAGTCGCTGGGCGCTGTCGAGAGCCTCATCGAGCACCCCGGCGCGATGACGCACGCGTCGGCGGCCGGGTCACCGCTCGAGGTCCCCGACGACCTCATCCGCCTGTCGGTCGGGATCGAGGACGCCACCGACCTCGTCGCCGATCTGGAGCAGGCCCTCGATCTGATCTGAACCGGCCGCTACGGTGCACCAGCGCCACCTCTCCCACCGATCGGACCAACCGTGACGCAGCCCGACTCCTCCCCCGCCGCCCCCGTCCACGACAGCGCGGCCGACGAGCCCCTCCCCGAGGTGCCGCCGTTCGACCCCGAACGCCCGATCGTCGTGGCGGCCAACCGCCTCCCCGTCATGCGCACGCCCGACGGGTGGACGGCCAGCCCCGGCGGCCTCGTCCGCGCCTTGCTCCCGATGCTGCGCGCCACCGGCGGCACGTGGGTGGGCTGGACCGGCATCCCCGACGACGCACCCGAGCCGTTCGAGATCGAAGGCGTCGACCTGTACCCCGTGCGGGTCAGCGCCGAGGAGGTCGAGCTGTACTACGAGGGGTTCTCCAACGACGGGATCTGGCCGCTGTACCACGACGCGCTGCGCGAGTCGACCTACGACACCCGGCAATGGGACGCCTACCAGGCGGTCAACGAGCGCTTCGCGGTCACGCTCGCCAACATCGCCCCCGACAACGCCATCGTGTGGATCCACGACTACCAGCTGCAACTCGTGCCGAACATGCTGCGGGCGCAGCGCCCCGACCTCACGATCGGTTTCTTCCTGCACATCCCCTTCCCGCCGTACGAGCTGTTCTCGCGGCTGCCGTGGCGGCGTGACCTGATCGAGGGGCTGCTCGGCTGCGACCTCGTGGGCTTCCAGCGGCCCACCGGCGCAGCCAACTTCATCGCCGGCGCCAACCAGTTGCTCGAGATCGAACGGCAGATCGACCCGAACCCGCCGGACGACCGGGCGATCGACATCGTCGTCCACGAAGGACGAACCACACGCGTCGGCCACTTCCCGATCTCGATCGACGTCGGCGAGGTCGAGGAGATGGCCGCCGGGCGCGCCACACGGCAGCGGATGAGCCGCATCCGGGCACGGCTCGGCGACCCCGAGGTGATCCTGCTGGGCGTCGACCGGCTCGACTACACGAAGGGCATCGGCCTGCGCCTGCGAGCATTCGCCGAGCTGCTCGAGTCCGGCGACCTCGACCCCGAGCGGCACGTGATGGTGCAGGTGGCGACGCCCACGCGCGAGGCGGTCGAGCACTACCAGGACGAGCGGTACGAGATCGAGCGACTCGTCGGGTCGATCAACGGGCGCCACAGCAGGATCGGGCTGCCGGTCATCCACTACATCTACCGCACGATCGACTTCGACGACCTGATCGCCCTCTACCGGGCCGGCGACGTGATGCTGGTGACGCCCTTCCGCGACGGCATGAACCTCGTCGCCAAGGAGTACTGCGCAGCGCACATCGACGGTGACGGCGTCCTCGTGCTGTCCGAGTTCGCCGGCGCCGCCGACGAGCTGACCGACGCGGTGCTGGTCAACCCGCACGACACGCGGGCCCTCCAAGCGGCGATCAAGCGGGCCGTCGAGATGCATCGTCACGAGCGGCGCGAGCGGATGGCCGGGCTGCGCGAACAGATCCGCAAGAGTGACGTGAAGGGGTGGGCCGACAAGTTCCTCGCCGTCCTCGGCGAGTCCACCCGATGACGCACTCGGATCCCCGCGATCCGGCCGAGCCGGCGTTCGACTCACCGACGGCGGTCGCCGCCGAGGTGCTGGCGCTCCCGCGTCTGCTGCTCCTCGGGCTCGACATCGACGGCGTGCTCGCCCCGATCGTCGCCCACGCCGACCACGCCCGCCTTCTCGACGGCACCGCCGACGTGTTGACGCGCATCGCGGCCTGCGCCACCGCCCGCGTGGCGGTGATCTCGGGCCGCTCCCTCGACGATCTCGACCGGTTCGGCTTCCCCGACGGCGTCGAGCGCATCGGGAGCCACGGGATGGAACGCGCCGCCAACCGGATCTCGCTCGACACCACCGAGTCCGACCGCTACGAGGATCTCCGGTCGCTCGCGGAGATCGCTGCACGGCAGGCCGGGTCGGGCGCGTGGGTGGAGCTGAAGCCGGCGAGCGTGGTGCTGCACGTGCGCGAGGCCGATCCCGGTCTGGCGGCCGACTCGGTCGACGGGTTGGCGGAGGCGGCCGGCCGGGTCGAGGGCGCCAGCGCGATGAGCGGCAGCGGCGTGCTCGAACTGTTCGTCCGCCACGGGGACAAGGGCAGCGCCGTCGAGCAGCTGCGCACCGAGCACGCCGCCGGCACCGCGGTGTTCGTCGGCGACGACGTCACCGACGAGCGCGGCTTCGCGGCACTCGGGCCAGGCGACGTCGGGATCAAGGTCGGCGACGCACCGACGGTCGCTGACCGCAGGCTGCCCGACCCCCACGCCGTCGGCGAGTTCCTCGCCGCTCTCGCCACGGGCCTGGAGCGCGACGGCTGATCCGCCGGTGCGCCGACCGCGGCGCGCCGTCAGAACAGGGCGGCCTGACCGGCCGGCGGCGTGCGCCGGATCGCCGTCCACGGCACGTAGTGGTCCATGAACACCCATGTGCGACGGTGGATCCGCGACGGACCCCACGCCGTGAGCGCCGCCTTGTGCACCGGGCACGGATAGCCCTTGTTCGAGTCGAACGACCACGCCGGGTAGTGCTCGGCGTGCTCGCGCATCTCCCGGTCACGCACCACCTTGGCGAGGATGCTGGCCGTCGCCACGCTGAGACAACGCAGGTCGGCCTTGACCCGCAGTTCGACGGCCGGCACCGCCGGTGACACGAAGTCCCACCGGCCATCGGTCACCGCCACGTCGGGGCGCACGCCCAACCCATCGATCGCCCGTCGGGCCGCGAGCTTCTGCGCAGCGGACATGCCGAGACGGTCGCACTCCTCGTGGCTCGCCGCGCCGACCGCCCAGGCCTCGCACCACGTGTCGAGCCGATCGAAGAGGCGCTCCCGCTCGCGCTCGGTGAGCAACTTCGAGTCGCGCACCCCGTTGACCCTCGTGTCGCGCGGCAGCACCGCCGCCCCCACGACCAGCGGCCCGGCCCACGCACCGCGCCCGACCTCGTCGATGCCGACGACCACCTCGTGACCGCGCTGCCACATCTCCTGTTCGATCTGACGCGTCGGTGCCCGACGCTTGGAGACGACCGGACGGCGCTTGGGGGCTCGGGCCGGCGCCGCCATCTCAGGAATCCACGGTGGCCGAGAGGCGGCGGGACCGGCGCGGTGCGGCCCACAGCGCCTCCCCGGTCGGTGCCGTCGTCGACCATCCCGGGTCGACCACCGGCGAGGTGAGCTCGCGGGCGGCCCCCTGCTGCTCCCAGAGCACGGCGGGGCGCTCGCCGTGCCAGCGGACGGCGAACGAAACCCTCGCTCCTGGCGCCGAGGGGAGACCGTGCACCTCGAAGTTCGTGCCCAGCCAGCCGCTCGGGATGCCGATCGGCAGGAGCACGCCGTCGGACGCCAGACGCCGCTCGACCTCGCTGACGAAGCGGCCGGCGGACGCTCCGCGCCCGAGCTCGGCGAACGACGCCATCGCCGCCGGCGACGGTGGGCGTCGGCCGATGATCCGGAGGAGGTCCTTGGCACCGCGCCGATCGGCCGCCTCGAAGACCGGGACGGCCGCGGCCAGCGCCACGTCGACGTCGGCGCCGGGCAGCCGGGCGATCCGCTCGACCGCCGGGACCAGGTCGGGCAGCCACGCGTCGGCCGGTTCACCGAGACGGACGAGCTCGGCGACGTCGAACACGAAGCCGGCCGGGTCGTCGCCGTCGAGCGGTCCGTCGAGCAGCAGGTCGCAGCGCGCCGCGGTCACCCCCTCGACGAGACGATCGTCGGGCACGTCCAGTCGGCTCGCCCGGTCGGCGGTGGCGACCCACCCGTCGACGACCGCGCGATGGTCGAAACCCATCAGACCTGGCAGCGTCCGACGGTCCGCGGCGGCCGGCTGGTGCGGGAGTGCGACACGCACGCGCGTCTGGTGGCCGACGGGCAGGACGATCGCGTCGGACGGGAGCTCGATCCCCTGGACGGGCACGTCGCTCGGGACCCGTTCGGCGAGCACCGGTCGCCCGGAGAAGGCCACGGCGACGGCGCGCGGCGATTCGTTCTCGACCTCGACGATGGTGAGACCGCCGGCGTCGGGCACCGACCACACCCGCTGGACGGCATCGCCGCTCGGGACGCGCACCCGCGTCTCGGTGATCGGCGTGCCGGCGACGCGCAGCTGCCGGACGGTCGGCTCGTGGGCCGGGTCGTGCCACCGATCCTCGGCGGCGACGTGCCAGCGCAAGGTGCCGCCGTCGTCGTGCGGCCTGATGTCTCCCCAGGGCAGCACGTCGGCCCGCCACGGTCGCCCGACGACGCCGGTGGTGACCGGTGCCCGGTCCTCGTCGGAACCGAACGTGTGGTCCGTCACGCCGGGAGTTCGCTCTTGTTGTCGCGCCGCATCAGCAGTTGCAGCGCGTCGACCGGTGTCCGCCCCTCGT
>CAYGLH010000287.1:0-4986 GCA_964350535.1 uncultured Ilumatobacteraceae bacterium | reverse complement strand
CCGGCGTGGAACACGTCGTGGCCGCACCCTGGCGCTCGACCCTCGATGAGTGGTTGAGGTCGATGGAGATGTTGCTCGAGCTCGTCCAACCCGACGCTCCGGCCTGACCTCGATCTCTGGTCGACATCGGGCTCCTGCCGTGCTGGACGGCTCGGCCCGACATTGCGATCTCGTTGCGACCTGACGGCATCGCTTGTCGGCGAACAAGGAGCTGCTAGACATTCCGCACCCGAACGTGGGTGCAACACGGGGTGAGTTGCAGCCGAACTGAAGTAAGGCGGACCAGTGGAGCATCAACTCGATATCGGCCAATTCAGGGCGTCCCGATGAGCGCCGGTACGTCGCGCCTTCGGCGCGCTCGGGTCGGACTGGTCGCCGCAGTCATGGCGATGACCGCCGGCTCCTTCGTCGCGGCGCCACCTGTGGCGGCCGTACCGGACTCCGGCGGCACGCTCACCCTGATCAAGCAGTGGAACGGTGCGGCGGGCGAGACGGCCCAGGTCGGCGCCACGACGGGTGCTGTTGTCGCGAACGCGCTCGACACCTTCTCCACCGTGTCGTTCAACAACTCCGACGGGTCGCTCCCGTGGGCAGGGCCGTGGGTCGAGACCGGCGACAACAACAGCCCGGTCGGCGGGTCGATCTCCGTCACACCGCTCGGCCTGCAGTTCGACGAGGTCGACACCGACTCGATCCAGCGATCGGTCGACCTCTCCGCGGTCGACTCGCTGGTGCAGCTCTCGATGGACGTCACCTTCCGAGACCAGGATGGGCTCACCGAGTTCCTCTCCATCGAGGTGTCGGGTAACGGCACCGACTTCGTGGAGCTCGGACAGATCTCCACCGAGGCGGGTGGCCCCGCCAGCGTGTCGTTCCCCGTTCCCACGTCGTTGGTCACCGCGGCGACCACGCTCCGGATCAGCTCCGCGGACAGCGACGTGATCTGGCAGGAGGACGACACGATCACGCTCGACAACATCGAGTTCGCCGTGCTCGACGGCTTCGTCGCGCCATCGACATCGACCGGTCTCAACAGCACGACGGTCGGGACGATCGACGTGGTCCCCGGCGACTCCGTGGTCCTCACCGAGGAGGTGGCCGGCGTCAGCGATACGACCCTGTCGTGCGTCACGGGCGGCGGACAGCCGGTCGACGTGCCGCTGCAGTCGACGGCGGTCGGGTTGACCGGCACGTACACCGTCCAGGGCCCGGATGCGAACGACACGATCACGTGCACGTTCCTCAACGAGGGTGCGCTCCCGAACCCCGACCTGCAGGCCTCCTGCGGGGTCGACGTCACGGTGATCCTCGACGAGTCCGGCTCGATCGACTCGGGCGGCGCCATCGCCGAGGTCGAAGATGCGGTGAGGGCACTGATGAACGGCTTCGTCGGGACGGGCTCCATGGCGCGGTTCGTCGAGTTCTCCACGAACCCGCGCGACGTGGTCATCAACAACACCACCGCGTTCCTGCCGGTCGACGCGAACTACACCAGCACCAACGCGTCCGACCCGACCTACCTGAACACGTACCTGAACAACAGCACGGACCCGCCGCAGGACCCGGCCGGATACAACCCGGACAACAACAACCCGTCGCTCCCGGGCCAGCCGAACAACAACGAGACGTTCACCAACTGGGAGGGTGGCGTCTACCGGGCGGGAACGGTGCCTCCGGGCAACTACGTGATCCCGCCACTCGTCGTTTTCATCACCGATGGCAACCCGAACACGATCGGCACGGACGACAACTCGACGAACGGCAACGGTGGCGGTGCCGACAACGCAGCGAACGCCGCCCAGGAGGAGATGAACGCGCTGAAGGCAGCGGGTGCACACGTGCTCGGCATCGGTGTGGGCGGTGCATCTGACCCGGCCGCCTTCGCCCGCCTGGTCAACCTGATCGAGCCCGACACCAGCAACCAGCAGGTGTGGACCGACACGAACATGACCGCGCCGATCAACCAGGTCGACGCCGTGCAGATCACCGAGTTCGCCGACCTCGCCGACGCCCTCGAGAACGTGGCGACGGCGCTGTGCTCGCAGACGCTGATCATCGAGAAGCTCGACGAGGACCAGCAGCCGCTGGTGCGCGACTTCACCACCACGGTCACCGGCGAGGTGGGGGAGGAAGACTCCTTCGAATGGCTGGATCCCGACACGGCCGTCGGCACGGCTCCGGCCCCGGCAACCGACACCACGGACGCCGGCACCGGCGAAGCGATGTTCCAGTGGACGGCGGTGGGGCAGGTGGCGCAACCGGCGGACTGGACGTCGACGGCGTCGTTCACCGAGGTGCTCGATCCGGGGTGGTCGCTGCCGGCGACCCTGCCCGACTGCATCCTTTCCCGGCCAGGTCAGGCCGACTCCCCGGTACCGCTGTCCGCGGACGTGCAGCCGCCCGGCAACGACCTCTCGATCCAACGAACGGCGACGTTCACGCTCGGCGGCGGCTTCGAGTTCGTCTCCGGCGACACCGTGCGGTGCGAGATCACGAACGAGTACACCGAGGCGACACTGACGCTGCTGAAGGTGGTCGAGAACCTGCTCGGGGGCAACGCCGCGCCGAGCGACTTCACGCTCACTGCCGAGGATGCCGGTGGCCAGATCGTGCTCCAAGGCCCGGGCGACAACACCACGGGCATCACCGCCGAGGTGACGCCGGGGATGTTCACCCTGTCGGAGACGACCGTGCCGGGGTACAACCTCACGGACCTCGACTGCGGTCCCAACCAGGTGACGAGCCAGATGGTGGCGGTCGGCGCCGCTGAGTTCGTGACGTGCACGTTCACCAACACCGAACAGCGCGCCATCGTCTCCGAGGAGAAGACGGCCACCACCTCGAGTTACGACGCGGCGACCGGCCAGTGGACGCTCGGCTACGAGGTCACCGTCACCAACAGTGGCAACCTGGCGGACTCGTACGATCTCGACGACGCGTTCGACTTCGACCCGGCGATCACCGTGGTCGGCACGCCCACGATCGTCGGCACCACAGACGGTGCGAACGATCCCGACCCGAACATCGGCGCCTGGAACGGGCAGACCGAGACCACGGTCGTCACCGGTCAGACGATCGCGCCACAGGAGACCCACACGTTCACGGTGCAGGTGATCGCCACCGTCGACGCCACCACCGTCGGCACGGGAACCTGCACCCCCGGTCAGTCGGGTGGGTTCCGCAACACGGCAACACTCGATCAGAACCCGCCCGTCGATGCGTGCCACCCGTTCTCCGTGCTGATCCTGAACAAGGTGGTCGACAGCGGCGAGGCAACACCCGACGAGTGGACGCTCGTCGCCAACGACGGCACCGACGACGTGATCGACGGCACCGACCCGGGCGGTGGCATCGGCGCCGTGGTCCCGGCCGGCTCCTTCACCCTGTCGGAGTCCGGGCCCGACGGGTACGTGATGACCGGACTCGTCTGCGACGACGCCGGCTCGACGACCGCTCCCGCGAACCCGGTGACGGCCGTCGCCGTCGGTGCCACCGTGAACTGCACGTTCACGAACAGCCTGCAGCCGTACCAGATCCTCGTGTCGCCGGCGACGGCGACGAACCGTCTCACCGACGACCACACGTTCTACGTCGAGCTCCGAACCGACTCGGACGGCGACGGAGCACTCGATGAGCCAGCGATCGGAAGCTCGGTCGACCTCACGTGGACGGGCGCCACCGGCAGCGGCATCCTCGAGGTCAACGGTGTTGCCGTCCCAGGGGCGCCGGCTGCCACTGCGACCTGCACCACTATTGCCCCGGTTGCCCCATATCAGGGCGGGCTCTGCGTGGTCGACGTGAGCTCTCCTGACGCTCTCGGCGCCGGCCAGCTCACGGCGAGCTTCTCGCTGCCGAGCCCTGGCACCGGGGTTCCAGAGCTTCCGACGCCCAACCCCAGCAACACCTGCACCGCTCCGACGGTCGGGGCGAACAACACGATCACCGTGTGCAACGCCGTCCAGGACGTGGAACGGGTCGAGGCCACGGCGAACAAGAACTGGGTCGGCTACGTCGTCAACGTCGAACCGGACGGAACGAACCCCGTCGATGCGCCGCACACCTTCACCATCGGGGTCCAGCGCTCTGACGGAACGACGTCGACTCCAGCCGACGGCGTCCAGGTCAACTTCGCTTGGACCGGAGCGGGGGCAGTGACCGACGTGAACGGTGCGCCCGCGCCAGGAGCTGTCTCCTGCGTCACGGACGCGAACGGGCTCTGCACGGTGACGGTGTCGTCTGCCGACGCCGGATCAGGAACCCTCACCGTGACAAGCGTGCAAGGTGACCTGGTCGGCGAAGGCGTTCGCACAGAGACGCCTGCGCCGGGTTCCGATCTCAGTGCGACCAAGACATGGGTCGACTGGCGGGTGCTGGCGTCGGCCGATGCCACGAACCTGGTCGATGACGCGCACGTCTTCACGCTGACGTTGCAGCGCAACGACGGGACGGGCTGGGTCGCCGAGGGCGCCGGGAACACGATCCTGGTGTCGTGGGCCGGACCAGCCGGCTCGGCGATCGTCGCAGTGAGCGACGGCACGGTGACCAACCCGAACCTCGCCGACTGCATCACCGATGCCAGCGGTCAGTGCACCGTCACGGTCGACTCCCCGATCGGGGGAGTGGGGACGCTGACGGCGCTCGCCGCCGAAGTGTCGTTGCCCGGGTACACGCCTCCCGGCGGCCAGGACGGCGACCCGTTCGCGTTCAACATCGATGACGTCGACGCCGTCAAGACCTGGGTCGGGTTCGAGGCGAACGTGCAGACGACGGCGGTCAACCTGGCCGGCGATCCGCACACCTTCACCCTCAGCGCCACCTACGACGCAGGCGGCGGCCCGACAGCGGTGCCCGACGGTTCCACCATCAACTTCACGTGGGGTCCCGGTGGGCAGGTGACCGCACCGTCGGCCGACGCCACGAGCTGCACGACCACCTCCGGTGAGTGCACGGTGACGGTCGAGTCGGCCAGTCCGGGCGCGGGCACGA
>CAYGLH010000286.1:1937-4999 GCA_964350535.1 uncultured Ilumatobacteraceae bacterium | reverse complement strand
GGCGGCGACCGCGCGAGCGAGTGGGCGGTGATGGCAGCAGCGCTGTACGGCCGCCAGACCGAGCTCGAACGCCTGCGCGCGCTGATCCCCGGACACAAGGTGGTCACGGTCGTCGGTCCCGCAGGTGTCGGCAAGACCCGGCTCGTCAACGAGCTGGTCCGCGACGTCGCCGGCGTCGACCACCCGATCGACACCGTCACGGTGGTCCCGCTCGCAGCGGTGGCCCGGCCCGACCTGCTGCTGGCGGCGATCGCCGCCCGCCTCAGGATCGTCCAGGCGACAGCCGGCGAGCTGATCGACCAGGTCGTCGCCGCGTTGGGTGAGCAGCACCACCTCGTCGTCCTCGACAACTTCGAACACCTCCGTCCCGCCGCCCACGAGGTTGCCCGCCTGACCGAGCGATGTCCCGGACTCCGCGTCGTCGTCACCAGTCGCGCCGCGCTGCGCATCGACGACGAACACGTGATGTCGCTGGCGCCGCTCGAGGTTCCCGACGGCCCCGGCAGCGACGTGCCGCCGAGCCAGCCCTCGGTGGCGCTCTTCTCCGACGTCGCGAGGCGTTCCAGCGTGCGGCCGCTCGACGAGCGTGCACTCCCCGCCGTGGCCGACATCTGCCGCCTGCTCGAGGGGAACCCGCTCGCCATCGAGCTGGCGGCGGCGCGGTGCAACCTGCTCACGCCGGCCGAGATCCACGCGCTGCTGGTGGATGGGGCGTCGCTCGACGTCCTCGGCGGGTCGGAGGGCCGCGGGACGACGCACCACGGCGACGTCACGGTGGCGCTCGACTGGAGCTACCGGTTGCTGTCGTCCGACGAGCGTGCCGTGCTGCGAGTACTCAGCGTGTTCCCGTCCTGGTTCTCGCTGCCGGCGGCTGAGGCCGTCGTCGGCGGGTCGCTCGGAGCACTCCTCGAGGCGATCTCGGCACTCGTCGACGGTCACTTCGTGCTCGCCGATCACACGGGGCCCGACAGCCGGTACCGACTCCCCTTCATCGTGCGCGAGTTCGCCCGACGTCAGGCCGAGCGGGATCCCGACGAGCAGCGGCGGATCCAGGCCGCCCATCTCGCCTACTCGCATGCGATCGCCATGGACGCGATCGCCGTGTTCGACGGCGTCGGCGCATCCGATGGCCTCGCCCTGCTGGAGACCGCATCGGACGACCTTGCGGTCGCCGTCGACGAAGCGGTGGCCGTCGGCGACGCCAGCACAGCGGCCGACCTGGTCGTCGCGCTGACCCACCTCTGGCAGCACCGCGGTCTCCACCTCCGCCAGCCGAGCCTGGTCGATGCCGTGGAGGCGATGGGCGACGACATCCCGCCTGCGCGGGCCGCCGAGCTCCGGGCCTGGCGGGCATTCGTCGCCACCCAGCAACTCGTCGATCACGATCCCGAGGTGTGCGACGGACTCGAGCGCGAGCTGGTGGCCGCCGTGGAGACGGCGCGATCCGTGGCCGACCCCGGGGCGCGCGTGCGCACACTCTCGCTGCTGATGCTCGCAGCGCGCGGCCTCGGCGTCAGCGACAGCATCGTCGACGCGGCCGGCGAGGCACTCGATCTCGCCGGGGAACTCGGATCGGAGCCGTGCCTCGGGCGCGTCGAAGCGTGGGCCGGGATGGTCGCACTGCAGCGCGACGACCGGCCGATGGCGGTGCTTAGCGGTCGACGTGCCCTCGCTCGCGGCCGGCGGATCGGCGACGACTTCGTGATCATCAGGGCGACGCTGCTGCTCAGTCCGCTCGCACTGATGGGCGAGATCCCACCCGACGAAGCGCCCGCTGCCGAAGCGCTCGACTCGGCCATCGCCACGGGGGCCACCTGGGCGCAGGGGCTCTTGTACCCGGCGGCCGCCATGGAGGCGCTCGTCGCAGGGGCCCCTCGGAGCGCAGCGGAGTTCTGCCTCGGTGGGCTGTCGCTCGCGTCGGAGACCAACTCGATGACCCTCGCCATCGCCCCGATGCTGTGCATCGCCAGCATCTCGGTCGTGGTCGACCAGCCGGAGGTGGTGCCCGAGGTACACGGCGCGCTCCCCGGTCAACTGGAGACGCTGCGTCGGAGCCTGAGTCCTGAGCATCTCGCAGGTGTCGAACGGACGGTGATCGCCGCTCGCCAGGCGCTCGGCGACGACGAGTACGAGCGGATCGAGCGACGCGCCTCCCGGCTGCCCCGGAACCACATCATCCCGCACATGGGCGCGATCGCCGAGCGGCTCGCCGGTCGTACGGTGGCTGATCCGGCGACCACCGCAGCGCCGCCGATCGAACCGGTGGAGACATTGACCGCACGCGAACGCGAGGTGGTGGGGCTGCTGGCGCACGGCGCGACGAACAAGGAGATCGCCGTGGCACTCCGCCTGCAGGTGAAGACCGTCATGCACCACACCTCGAGCATCTACCGCAAGCTCGGTGTGCGCGGCCGGGTCGAGGCCGCCGCCTGGGCGTGGCGCAACGGCGTCCACGCCGACGAGTCGGTCTGAGCCCGGACCCCCTGCCGGTTGTCCACAGCCCCGTCGGGGCCGCGCGGTGAAGTGCCCGATGTCCACGCCTGGGGCGTCAGCGAGAGTCGGTCGTGGCGGACGATCGGGTCCGTCGACGACGTGGAAAGGCGAGGGAGGACCTCCATGCGCAAGTTGTTGATGGGTGCGACGTTGGTATGTGGAGCTGTTGCGATGGCGTCCCCGTCAGTTGGTGCTGACGAGCCGGCGGTGACGGATCCCGCTGTACCGGTGATGGACACGACCCCACCGAGCGTCGTTGCGAGGGTCAGTGGGGGAAAGCGCGGCCTCGACGGCTGGTACGTCGAAGGACCCGTCTCCGTGACGTGGACCGTGTCTGACCCCGAGTCGGAGGTGACGATCCTCAGGTGCGACGAAGGGACGGTCGACGAGGACGCGTTCTCCAAGATCTTCCACTGCCGCGCCTCGTCGGCCGGCGGAACCACGATCGAGTCGGTCCAGGTTCGATTCGACAGCGCATTGCCGAGCGCCGCCATCGTCGGGAATGCCGGCAGCTACGGCCTCCTCGACGAGGTCGCCATCTTCTGCGAAGGCGGGAGCAACGGTCCCTC
>CAYGLH010000286.1:0-1927 GCA_964350535.1 uncultured Ilumatobacteraceae bacterium | reverse complement strand
CGACTGCCTCGACGACGGCGAGCACACGACCGCGTTCGACTGCGACGACGCGAGGGGCCCCGGTTGGAGCTTCGGCCCCGGCGTCCACACCGTCCGTGCGTCCGGCACGAGCCACGCCGGTCTCACGACCGCCGTCCAGGAGACCTTCACCGTGACCGCGACGGCCGGTGACCTGTGCACCCTCACCGGGCAGCTCGTCGAGGCGTCACCCGCATACGTTGGCCTGCGTCGACCGGCCCAACTCGCGGTCACCGCAGCGGCTCGGACCGCCTGTGCGGTCACACGAGCGATCACGCCCCACGTGTCGCCGGCCACGAACGCGTGGCTCGTCGGCTCGTACGGTCGACTCGTAGATCAGCTCGTTGCAACAGAGGTGCTGACCCCCAGCCAAGGAACGATGCTCCAGTCGTACGCCGCCACCCTCTGAACCCGGCGGTCCAGGTCAGTTGAACACGGTCGTCGCGCTGAGACGCTCGTCCGCTTCGGCGTCGGCGATCTCGGCGATCGCCGCTCGCAGCTCCATCACGATCGCGAGGCGCACCCGGTCGCGTTGCCGGGCGAACACCGCCTTGAGGTTGTTCAGGATGCGCACGACGATCTCGCGGTTCGGGGTCGGGTCGAGGTGGGTCGGGCGCCAGCCGGCGCGCGATCCGGTCACCTGTTCGAAGAGGGCCCTGGCGTCCGCCGGCGCAAGTTCCCGACCCCCGTCGAATGCGTCGAAGTAGCGGTCCGGCTCGTCGCGGACGCCGACGAGGAAGTGGGCCGGCATCCCGACGCCGACGAGTTGCACCCCGATCCGTCGGCCGACCTCGATCATCACCACGGCCAGAGTGATCGGGATGCCGGTGCGGCGTGACAGCACCTGGTCCAGGCACGAGTTCCGCCAGTCGTAGTACTCGCTCCGGTTACCGGCGAAGCCGAGGTCGCCGAAGAGATACCGGGCGAGGCCGTCCGGCGTCGGGGACGGGCACTCGCCGGCAAGCACATCGAGCATGGTCAGCCCGTCCATGATGTCGACCCCGCCCTGCAGCGCCGCCGACACGGTCAGCGCGGCCTCGTCGAGGGCCGGATCCGCGCCGTCGGCCATCAGGTCGCGGAAGGTGGCTGGGATCATGCCCGAACCGTACCGGTGCGGTACGTTCCGGCTCATGTATCCCGGAGCTCACCTCGAGACCAACGCCGACAAGCCCGCCGTCATCATGGGGTCGGGCTTCACCCAGACCTACGCCGAGCTCGACGCCGGGGCGAACCGTCTGAGCCGCCTGCTGCGCCAGGCCGGGTTGCAGCCGGGCGACCACATCGCCATCTGCATGGAGAACCACCCGCGCTACCTCGAGATCGTGTGGGGCTGCCACTACGCCGGGCTGATCTACACGTGTGCCTCGTCGCGTCTGCAGAGCGGTGAGCTCGAGTACATCATCAACGACTGCGGGGCGCGCGCCTACATCACGTCGAAGTACAAGGCCGACCAGGCCGTCGACGTGCTCGGATCGACGCCGGCGGTCGAGCTGCGGCTGATGCTCGACGGCACGGTCGACGGCTACGAGAGCTACGAGGCGGCCGTCGACGGGCTCTCGTCCGAACCGCTGGACGAGGAGCGGGTCGCCGGGCTCGACATGCTGTACTCCTCGGGCACCACCGGTAAGCCCAAGGGCGTTGCCCGACCGTTCCCCGGCACACCGCTCGAGAGCGAGGCCGGCGCCGTGCTGCCGATGCTCCAGATGCTGTTCGGTGCCGAGGAGTCGAAGGTCTACCTCTCCCCCGCGCCCTTCTACCACGCCGCGCCGCTGCGCTTCTGCCTCGCCGCCCAGGCGATCGGCATGACGGTCGTCGCCATGGAGCACTTCGACGCCGAGGACTACCTCCGGCTGGTCGACGAGCACGACGTCACGCACAGCCAGGTCGTGCCGACGATGTTCATCCGGAT
>CAYGLH010000285.1:0-5022 GCA_964350535.1 uncultured Ilumatobacteraceae bacterium | reverse complement strand
TCGCCGAGTTCCAGTCGGGGTGGTAGCCCTGGCGCGGATCGGCGTGCTCGAACAGGTGCGTTCCGTCGAAGCGGTAGAGGCCGTGGCTGTCCGTCGGGAAGTGCGACGGCACCCAGTCGAGGATGACCCCCACGCCGCGCTGGTGCAGCCGGTCGATCATCTCCATCAGGTCGCGCGGGCCGCCATAGCGGGCAGAGGGTGCGAAGTACCCGGTGGTCTGGTAACCCCAGGACCCGTAGAACGGGTGCTCCATGATGGGCAGCAGCTCGACGTGCGTGAACCCGTGCGCCAGCACGTGATCTGCCAGGGGGTCGGCCAGCTGGTCGTAGCGCGGGAACCGCCGTCCGTCGGAGAGGTGCCGCCCCCACGATCCGAGGTGCACCTCGTAGATCGAGATCGGCGCGTGCAGCGTGTGCCGTTCGTGCCGGCCCTCCATCCACTCGCCGTCCTGCCACGTGTGCGCCAGGTCGGCGATGCGTGAGGTGATCGACGGCGCCTCCTCGGTGGCCGCACCGACCGGGTCGGACTTCTCGACGACCGAACCGTCGGCGCCGTGGATGCGATAGCGGTAGTAGTCGCCGATGCCGACGCCCGGGGCGAACGCGCTCCAGATGCCGGGATCGCTCCCGCGCAGGGCGATGCCGTCGCCCCACTGGTCGAACGATCCGATCACGGTGACCGCCCGGGCGTTCGGCGCCCACACCGCGAACCGGGTACCTCCCTCCATGGTCTGCGCGCCGAGCACCCGGTGCAGGTAGCGGTGGGTGCCCTCGGCGAACAGGTGCAGGTCGAGCTCACCGAGCTCGGGCCGTTGTGCGTTCGGCGGGTTCTGGTTCGTCATGAGGTCCTTCCCAGGAGGTCGAGACGGCGGGCGACGGTGGGATCGGCGAGCACGTCGTTGAGCGGCCGGTCGAGGCGCCGCTGCCAGATGCCCGGCACGACGCGACCGGGCAGGTTGTGCGGGCGGGTCTCCTCGCGCAGGTCGTCGAGGTCGGCCACCGCCATGCGCGCACCGCTCGCCGCCAGCCGGGCGAGGACGGCGTCGTAGAGGGGCACCTGCGGATCGACCCCCGCCGCCGACAGCAAGGACCGGTACCCGCCGAGATCGGTCTCGGCGGCGAACGCCGCGAACGCCGCCATGTCGTGGGTGCGGACGCCGGCCACGGCGTCGGTGGGAACGTCGGCGAACGCGTCGCCGCCCATGTGGAACTGCTCCTCGTACATGCCGAGCACGCCCCACCGATCGAGCGCGTCGCCCACCTCGGGAGGCACGGTGCCGAGGTTCTCGCCGACGACCCCGACACCGGTGCTGGCCGCCGTCGCAGCGATCACGGCGAGCACCTCGTCGCGTGGCACGCGGACGTAGACGCCACGGTCGGCGCTGACGCCGTCGGGCACCCACCACAAGCGGTGCACGGCCATCACGTGGTCGATGCGCAGCAGGGCGCAGTGGCTCCCCGCGCGCTCGATCATCCGTCGCCAGAGGTCGTACCCCGACGCCCGCATGGCCCCCGGCAACTGGGGTGGGAAGCCCCAGTTCTGCCCTTCGCGAAAGAAGGTGTCGGGCGGGGCACCCACCGCGGTCGCGGGGGCGAACAGCTCGGGATGGGCCCACCGCTCGTACCCGTCCGGGTGGGAGCCGATCGGGAGGTCGAGGGAGAGCCCGGCTCCGTCGCCGTTGGCGAGCTCGCTCAGCTGCTCGGTGCACAGCATCTGTGCGAGTTGGTGCGACCGCTCGACGAGCGCATCGCCGGCGCCGCGACCGTCGCGCCCGGCGCGGAACCGGGCGTAGTGCGCCACATCGGGATGCGATGCCACGAACCGGTCGAGGCGAGCCGCACCATCGCCGTCGAGGGCTTCGGCGGCGTCGAGCAGCTGCTGCCGACGCCGCTCGGCGAGGAGCCGCCAATCGACCATCTCGGACGCGCCCGGAACCGGCGCCTCAGGGAGCCCGCCGTCGGCGAGGTACACCTCGTTCCAGTGCAGCCGGCTGATCGGCGAGTACGGACTCGGGTCGTACGGGTCGTCGAGGAACGTGGCGTAGATCGGCAGGGTCGCCACCATGTCGACGCCGTGCTCGCGGATCGCCGAGGCCAACCGGCCGAGGTGGGCGAACGACGGCAGCGGGTCGTGCGTCTCCCACAGCGCGTACGCCGGGGCGAACAACGCGCTCCAGCGATGCGCCGGATCGAGCCCGGGCATGGCGTGCGGTGGCACGACGACGAGGCAGCGATGGTCGCCGGTCGAGGTGGCCACGATGAGGTCGTGGCACCCGACCGGGAGATCGTCGGGGAGGTGGACGACCACATCTCCGTCGGCGCCGCGATCGATGTGCACCGCGTGGTCTGCACCCTCGACGACGATCGCCGCGTCGGCGACGGTCTCCTCGCGCCCGGACCCAGCTGCCACGACGACCGGCGCCGCCGGCGCGCCGACGACGTGCACGTGCGGCACCGTCGTCTCCCGCCAGCGCTCGGCGTCGGCGGCGAGCACGTCGACGACCGTGGCCAGCACCTCGGGGTCGGCGGCGTGCACCTTCCCGTCGACGTCCTCGTACTGGACCTCGACACCGAGCGCGACCGCTCGTCGGGTGAGCTCCCCACTGGCGGACGCCGACGTCATCAGGACACCCCGTCGACGCCGTCGAGCATCTCGACGACCGCCGAGAGCGGCCAGCTCAACCACTCCGGCCGGTTGGCGAGCTCGTAGCGCACCTCGTAGAGGCACTTCGTGGTCATGTAGACGGAGAGCAGCCGGTCCATCACCTGCGGATCCTCGGGCACCAGACCGGTGCCACCGATCACCTCGCGGTACGCCTCGAGCAGCTCGCGCTGGGTCGTCGCGGTCCAGCCGGCCCGCCACCGCTCGACGGCACCGATCTCGGCGTCGCCGATCAACCCTCGTTCGGTGGCCGTGTGCACGGCGACACGACCCGCGTAATCGACGGAGCGCAGCAGCCCGGCGACGTCGGCGAGCGGCGAACGCTTGATGGTCCGTTGCCCGATCGGCAGCCCGGGTTCGCCCTCGAAGTCGATGAACACGACGTCGTGCCCGGTCCACAGCACCTGGCCCAGGTGGAGGTCGCCGTGGATCCGGATGCGGCGGGCATCGAGACGGTCGCCCGTCAGCCAGTCGAACCGCGCCACCAGCTCGCCGGCGCGTTCGATGAAGCTCGTGGTGAGCGCGTCGTCCGCTTCGCGCAACGACCCGCGCTTGCGACGGCGTCGCATCTCGCGCTCGGTCGCTCGCACCGAGTTGCGCACCGACTGGAAGATCTGCCGCTGCCACATCAGGGTGAACGGGTCGCTGCCGAGCGCACCGACATCGCCGGAGGTGCCGCGCCGCGGTGCAGCGCGGACGCCGCCGCCGACCCCGCCCAGCGCACAGTGCAACTCGGCCGTCCGCCGCCCGAGGAGGCCGGCGATGGCGGCGGTGGACACGTCGGACACGTCACCGTCGGCGGCGTAGATGACACGGTCGATGGCCAGCGAGAGGTCGTCGAGGAAGCGCACCCACAGGTCGCTCTCGTGGTCGACCGCGTCGTGCACCACCATCACGGTCGCGGGGAGCGCCTCGCCCGGGACGTCCGCGTCGAGGGTGGCGGCGACGCCCGGTACGTGTGCGAACCCGGTGCGGGCGAGGAACTGCGGCAGCTCGACGTCGGGGTTGATCCCCGGCTCGACGCGACGGATCAACTTGGCGATCAACGAACCGCCGACGACCGCCGACGAGTTCGACTGTTCGACCCCCAGCACGTGCACGTCGCGCGGGTCGTCGGCGAGCTGGCGGATGCCGGTGCGTCGCGGGTTGCCACTGACGCGACCTGCGCCGTGCTTGTGGGCCCGGCGGCTCAGGGCGGCGGCGACGACCTGGGAGGTGCCCTTGGCATCGTTCATCGCATCGACGAGCAGGCCACCGTCGTCCAGCCGGGCGATGATCACCCCGGGACTGCGCTGCTCGACCGCCACGGCGGCATCGCCGTCGACGCGCATCACGGGCACCGCGTAGCGCTGATCGGCACCTTCGGTGAACGACACGTTCACGGTGAGCAGGGCGACCGGGTCGTCGTCGCTCTGGCGCGCCGTCAACGGCACGGCGCTGGCGATCGACAGCTCCCGGATGCGGCGGTCCTTGGCGGCGAACCAGCGACGGCTCGGGATCCACGCGGTGAGCGCTCGCGACAGCGGCGCCCTCCGGCGCAGCACCTCGGTCATCGTGCCCGGCAGGTGCGGCGGTTCGGCCTCGGTCGGTTGACGGGAGTCCTCGAGCGTGAACCAGAAGAAGCCGTAGGGGGCGAGCGTCAGCGAGTAGGGCGCCTCGCCGACGGCGGCGAAGCGGTTGCGTCCGAAGACCTCGACGGGCGCCGCGCCGACGTGCTGACGCAGGTCGAGCTCGACGTGCTGGCTGAGACGCGACAGGTTCGACACGCACAACAGCGGCGCCTCGCCGTCCATCGTGCGGAGGAACGCCAGCACGTGTGGGTTGTCCGGCTCGAGGAACTCGATCTCGCCACGACCGAGCACGGGATGACGGTTGCGCAGCGAGATCAGCTGGCGCATCCACGAGTGCAGCGAGGCGCCGTTGTTCGACTGGGTCTCGACGTTGACGCTCTCGTAGTGGTACTCCTGCTCGGTGATCAGCGGCAGGTACAGCCGGTGCGGGTTGGAGTTGGAGAAGCCCGCGTTGCGGTCGGCGGTCCACTGCATCGGCGTGCGCACCCCGTCGCGATCGCCGAGATAGACGTTGTCACCCATCCCGATCTCGTCGCCGTAGTAGACGACCGGGGTGCCCGGCATCGAGAACAGCAGCGCGTTGAGGAGCTCGATCTTGCGCCGGTCGTTGCCGAGCAGCGGGGCGAGTCGGCGCCGGATGCCGAGGTTGATGCGCATCTCGTCGTCGCGGGCGTAGGCCCGCAGCATCAGGTCGCGCTCCTCCTCGGTGACCATCTCGAGTGTGAGCTCGTCGTGGTTGCGCAGGAACGTGGCCCACTGGCAGCTGCCAGTGGGCCACGTTCCTGCGCAA
>CAYGLH010000284.1:2674-5049 GCA_964350535.1 uncultured Ilumatobacteraceae bacterium | reverse complement strand
GCGAGGCGTTGGGACTCTCGACAGATGGATCGCAGACGACGACTCGCGGCCGCCGTCGCGTTGACCTCATGTCTGGCGGCGATCGTCGGCGTGCCGTCCGCTGCGGGGGCAGATCACGGCAACGAGGCAGCGCGCCGGGCCGCGGAGGAGATCCAGGATGCGCGTGATCGCGCCGATGCGGCAGCGCAGGCGCTCTTCGATACCGAGTCGACGATCGATCAGCTCGATCTCGAGATCGACGCGACCGAGGCGGAGTTGGCAGTCCTGGAGCAGACCGTCGCGGAGATGCGCGAGAGTCGCACCCAAGCCGCGGTTCGCCGGTTCGTCGGGGGTGGTGGGGCCGGCGCGGGTCCGGTGCTGCTGACCGATGTCGATGGGCTCAATGATCGGCTGGCCTCGGAGGTGTTCTTTGCGGTCGCGAACGACGCGATGCATGTCGATGTCGACGACTTCGATGCGCAGATCGATGAGGTGACCACGCTGCGGGGCCGACTCGACGATCAACTCGAGGAGGCGACGCAGCAGCGCACCAGCTACGAGGAGCTGCTGACCGTCGCGGAAGCCGAGATCGAACGCCTCGCGGAGATCGAGGCGCAACGCCTTGAAGACGAACAGGTCGAGCATGAGCTCGAGGCGATACGTCAAGCCGAACAGGAGGCGGCACGGCAGGAAGCAGCGCGGGACGAAGCAGCGCAGCAGGCGGCATCGGCCGCGACAGCACCCATGTCGAGCGAGCCGGCGGCCGGCGGCGGGGCCGCGTCAGCGGCGAGCGCGCCTGCCTCATCGATGTCGACCGCGCCGGCATCGACCGGGGTGCCGTTGCCCGAACCTGCCGCGGCACCGTCGACCGCAGCGCCTGAGCAGGCCGAACCACCACCATCACCGGCGCCGGCGGTCGGTGGTGGGCTGGTCTGTCCGATCGCCGGGCCGCGCTCGTTTGCCGATACGTGGGGTGCCGCGCGTTCTGGCGGCAGGAGTCACGAAGGTGTCGACATGATGTCTCCGGGAGGCACCCCGCTGGTGGCGATGGAATCGGGGCGGGTGGAATTCCGGACGAACAACCTCGGGGGGAACACGGTCCGGCTGTACGGAGCGAGCGGCACCCGCTACTACTACGCGCACCTGAGTGCATGGGAGGGCTCGAACCGTTCGGTGGCCCAAGGCGAGGTCATCGGCTATGTCGGCCGGACGGGCAACACACAGGCGAACCACTTGCACCTACAGGTGCATCCTGGCGGTGGGTTGGCCGTCAACCCGTATCCCTACGCCCGCCAGGCCTGCGGCTGAGGACTGACACCACGGTCGCCGTCGTGTCCAGATGGGGAGGAGACTCCCCTCACGGTTTCCGTACTCCGAGGGTCAGTTGGCGCGGCGATTTGAAGGCCCGTCAGCGACGAGTGCGCCGGGCATTCCAGGCGATGATCGCAGCGATCGTCACCAGCGCGGCGACGGTGAGCGCGAACACCAGGCTGCCGACCCGGGTCTGCGGTTCGGCCTCTCTCGTACCGGCGGCCACGGTGCTCGGGCACGTCAGCACGAGCACGGCCGACACGATCACGAGCGACACGATCAACTGTACGAGAACTCTGCGTCTCACGAGCCTGCCTCCACCGCGGACCGGCTCCCGCCACGGTGTCGTGTGGGGTCGAGGCCCGGTGTCGTCGAATGACTCCCGAGGCCCGTCCGTGGCATGGGACGTCCGGCGAGGACCCAGACCATCGTCAAGGCACCGAGCTGGGCGAGGTGGTGGAGACCACCCACGACGCTCAAGTCGTTCTGCAACGCGTCGACGACCGCAAAGCAGGGGATCGTGACCAGCAACGCGGCGACGACGGGAAGCACCCCAGACGCTCGGCGTGGCTTGAGGGCCACGGCCATCAGACCGATCGCGACCGCAGCGGCGAACGCACCGAGGTGCTGAGTTCCATGCACCGACGACACCGATCCCGCGAGACCACCGATCACCGCAAATGCCAGTTCCACCGCGGCAAGAACGGCGATGCCGAAGCGCAGCAGTCGTCTCGACTCGGGTCGACCTACGCGCCGTGCACGGAGGAGAACTGCCGCAGTGAGGTCCGCTGGAGCCTCGGCCTGACGGACCCGCAACCGGCGGTTCACCGCGCCGACCGCCGACCACCACTCTCGACAGTTGTCACAGCTACCGAGATGCGTGTTCGCCTGTCGGACCTCGTGTGGAGCGGCCTCACCATCCAAGGCGGCGGACAGGACCTCCTGCGCCGATACACACTTCACATCCAGACAGGTGAATCGCGACGTGGGCAAAGTTCCATCCGATCTCGGAGCGGGCAGATGGATC
The DNA here is from genome assembly GCA_964350535.1 of uncultured Ilumatobacteraceae bacterium. GTDB lineage: Bacteria > Actinomycetota > Acidimicrobiia > Acidimicrobiales > Ilumatobacteraceae > CAYGLH01. The sequence goes on along the minus strand of CAYGLH010000284.1, from coordinate 2,732 downwards.
TCGCGATGGCGCCAGCTGGCACACTGCAGCCATGAGGAGCCTCGACGAGATCGCCCGT
>CAYGLH010000284.1:2387-2646 GCA_964350535.1 uncultured Ilumatobacteraceae bacterium | reverse complement strand
ACGGCGGCGACGAAGCGCTCGAGCAGCTGATTCACACCGTGCAAGGGGACGTGCGCCGCTTCGCCGCGTACCTCGTCCGCACGGCGGAGAGTGACGACCTCGCACAAGAGACGCTGGTGCGCGTGGTCGAGCACCTCGACCGGTGGCAGCGTGGCCCGGTCCGCGCATGGATCCTCGGTGTCACCCGCAACGTGTGTCGCGAGCACCTCGGGCGCCACGCCCGGCACCGCACCGAACCGACCGCTACGCCGCTCCACGG
>CAYGLH010000284.1:0-2302 GCA_964350535.1 uncultured Ilumatobacteraceae bacterium | reverse complement strand
CTCCCGACCGAACAAGGCGAGGCGATCCTGCTCACTCAACTCGTCGGTCTTTCCTACCTCGAGGCCGCCGAGGTTGCCGGCTGCGCTGTCGGCACCATCCGGTCCCGCGTCGCTCGGGGCCGCACCTCGCTCGCTCGCGAGCTCGGCACGCTGCGGCGCGAGGGCCACGGCTGATCCGTCGACGAACCTTGGAGGCGCCCATCGTCCGCTGAGTCGGAGAGAGCACACACCCACCTGAGCGAGAGACGATATCTTCATGCCTATGCAGATGTCGACGATGATCGAGCTGAACAGATACGCGGTGCCGGACGCCGATGCCGGTCGGGTCGCCGCGATCGCCGGCCACCTGATCGACGGCGACGAGGCATGCGACCTCGCGGAGATGTTCCGTCTGCTCGGTGACCCGACCCGCCTGCGGATCCTGTACGCCCTGTTGGAGGTCGGCGAACTGTGTGTCTGCGACATCGCCTCGGTGGTGGACACCAACGAGACCAAGGTCTCCCAGGCGATGCGGCTGCTGCGTGCGGCAGGCGTCGTGCGAAATCGCCGGGAAGGCCGCAACATCTTCTATCGACTCGACGACAACCACGTGCGGACGCTGCTGGGGGTGTCCCGCGACCATCTCGCCCACCTCGACGAGCGGCGCTGATGGGCGGCGACCACGACCACGGTGCGGGGCTGGCCCGGGCCGGCGAACGACACCGAGGTCGTCTGACGGTGGCGTTCGCGATCATCTTCGTGTTCTTCGTCCTCGAGGCAGTCGCCGGGTTCGCCACCAACTCACTCGCCCTGCTGTCCGACGCCGGACACATGCTCACCGACGTCATCGGCATCGGCATGGCCCTCGCAGCGATCCAGCTCGCCTCACGGTTCGAACAACGCCAGGCCGGTTCCCGGTCGCGGCACACGTTCGGGCTCTACCGCCTCGAGATCCTCGCCGCGTTCGTCAACTCGCTGCTCTTGTTCGGGGTGGCGATCTGGGTGCTGATCGAAGCGGCACGTCGACTGACTGACGAACCCGAAGTTCTCGGTGTGCCGATGCTTGTCGTCGCCATCCTCGGGCTGGCCGCCAACCTCGTTGCGTTCGCCCTGCTGCGAGAGGGCTCCAAGGAGTCACTCAACGTTGAGGGCGCCTACCTCGAGGTGCTCGCCGACACCGTCGGCTCGATCGGGGTGATCGTCGCGGCGATCCTGCTGGAAGTGTTCGGATGGACCTGGGTGGACCCGGTGATCGGCGCCGCGATCGGCCTGTGGATCCTGCCCCGCACCTGGCGGCTCGGTTCCCGGGCCGTGCGGATCCTGCTCCAAGCTGCCCCGGACCACATCGATCTCGACGGGCTCGCCGGCGATCTGGCGGCCATCGACGGCGTCGTCGACGTTCACGACCTCCATGTGTGGACCCTGACGTCGGAGATGGACGCCGCCACGGCACACTTGATGGTCCGCGCTGGCGTCGAGTTCCACGATGTACTCGACCAGGCCCGCGATCTGCTCGCTGATCGCTACCACATCCCCCACGCCACCTTCCAGGTCGAGCCCGACACCCATGACGGCTGCCGAGACATCACCTGGTAGGCACAGACAGTGACTCACATGCCGACGACGACCAGACCTTCCGCCCGCATCATCCTCGCCGCCGCCATCGTCTTCGCTACGGCCCTCGCCGCCTGCGGCTCTGACGACGGCGACGAAGCACTCGTCGGCTATCGGGTCGACCCGGTCCCCCACGTCGGGACCTTCACCGTCGAGAACGCCGCCAGCGGCGAGCCGTTCGAGGTGCGAGCCGAACCTGACGGACTGTTGGTGGTCTTCATCGGCTTCACGAACTGTCCCGACGCCTGCCCCACCGCGCTCGCCGAGGTGCGCCACGCGCTCGACGGGCTCGGCGAGGACGCGGAGCCCGTTGATGTGGCGATGCTCACCGTGGACCCCACACGCGACACCCCCGAGGCACTCACCACCTTCGTCCGGGGCTTCGTCGATCGCGGCTTCGGGCTGCGTACCGAGGATCCGTCCGAGCTCCGTCAACTCACCGACGCCTTCGGCGCGACCTACGACACCCAGCACGATCATGCCGGAGCCACCACCGATGTCGGCCACACCGATCAGACCTACCTCGTGGACGACAATGGCGACGTCATCGTCACCTGGACCGCTGAGATGACCAGCGACGACCTCGAACACGACCTCGGTCTGCTACTCGAAGAACGTCGCAGCTGATCGAGGTCAGTACGCCCAGTCGGTGATCGTGCCGTCGCGGGCGACCAACACAACGGGCTGGTTCGCCCAACTCGTCTCGTCG
>CAYGLH010000283.1:0-5054 GCA_964350535.1 uncultured Ilumatobacteraceae bacterium | reverse complement strand
CTACGACGTCGTGGTGCTCGACCTCGGGCTGCCCGATGGCGACGGTCTGGACCTGTGCGCCGCCCTCGTGCGGGGTGGATCGGCCACCGGGCTCGCCCTGCAGAAGCCGCAGCGGATCCTCATGCTGACCGCTCGCGACGCGATCGAGTCGAGGGTGGCCGGGCTCGACGCAGGTGCGGACGACTATCTGGTCAAGCCGTTCAAGCTCGCCGAGCTCGGGGCCCGCGTGCGTGCGCTCGGGCGTCGCCGGGAGCACCGCGGCGGCCCGATCGAGGTCGGTGACCTGCGCGTCGACGTCGTCGCTCGGCGTGTCACCCGCGGGTCGCGAGCCGTCGACCTGACCGCACGCGAGTTCTCCGTCGTGCGCTACCTCGCCGTGCGCGCCGGCGAGGTGGTGTCGGCGGAGGAGATCTTCGAGCACTGCTGGGATGCCAACGCCAACCCGTTCACCGACAGCGTCCGCGTCATCGTCAGTCGGATCCGCAAGAAGCTGGGCGCGCCCGACCCGATCGCCACGGTCGTCGGTACTGGGTACCGGCTGGGGGAGGGGTGATGGCTCATCCCATGGCGCTCCGCACGAAGCTCCGGCTCCTCGGGCTGGCCGCCGCGCTCGTTCCACTGCTCGTGCTGCTCGTCGTGGTGTTCCTCACCTACGAGTCCGAGGACGAGCGGTTGCTGCCCGACGGCTCGGTGGAGAGCACCCGGGTCGCCTCGACGAACGTGCCCGCCGAGGTGTTCGTCGCGACGGCGATCCTCTCCGGCGCGGCGATCGTCGCCGTCTTCGTGTGGTCCTCCCGGGCTGTCGCTCCGATGAAGGAGGTGACGAGCCTCGCCGACCAGATCCAGGCCGGGTCCCTCGATCGCCGCCTCGACTTCGATCAGCAGCCCGAGGAGGTGCAGGCGCTCGCCGACAGCTTCGACCGGATGTTGGACCGGTTGGCGGAGGCGTCGTCCGCGCAGCAGCGCCTCATCGAAGACGTGAGTCACGAGCTGCGCACGCCGCTCGCCGCGCTGCGCGGCTGGAACGAGCTGATCAGCGCCGATCGCGCCGCCACGGTCGACGATCTGCGCGCCTACCTGGCGAAGTGCGAGGCCCTCGTCTCCCGCATGGAGACCACGGTCGAGGAGTTGCTGAACGACGCCCGCGCCCGCAACCACGGTCGACGCCAGACCGACAACGATGTCGCCGCAATCGTCCGTCGCGTCGCCGACCACCAGCAGGCGGTCACGCCGCAGACGCGGATCGAGGTCCGCGGGGCCGACGGCGCGGTGCTGGTCGGGATCCACGGGCCGAGCGTGGAGCGGGCGTTGGCGAACCTCGTCGCCAACGCGGTGCGCTACTCGCCCGACGGCGAGTCGGTGCACGTCGACCTCGAGCTCGGGCCGCCGGTGCGCGTCCACGTGGAAGACCGTGGACCGGGCATCGCGGCGACGGACCGGGAGTCGATCTTCGAGCGGTACGAGCGCGACGAGCAGCGCGGCGGCCACGGGATCGGGCTGGCGCTGGTGCGCCAGGTCGCGGAGGCCCACGGGGCGGTCGACGTGACGTCGCCGGTCGACGCTGCCGGGCGAGGTGCCCGGTTCACGCTCACCCTCGAGCGCATGCCGGCGGGATAGCGCACGAGCTGCGTCCCGGGTCCGGGCGGTCACCGCCGGCGGCGCGATGCACCGTTACCCGGTGCGTGTGCCACGACGTGCGCGGGCGGTGTCGTACGCTGCCGCGCATGCCCGCGGATCGTCCCGACCGGAGCCCGGGGCTGCTGTACCTGCTCGCCGAGGTGCGGGCACCACTCGAGGCAGCGGCGCTGGTACCGGCCCTGCCGTCGCTGCTGCGGGCACCGCGGGGCGACGGCCACCACGTGGTGGCGATCCCACCGTTCGGCGCCGGCGACGCCTTCACCACCGTGATGCGCACCTATCTGGGTCAGCTGGGGTACACCGTCCACAAGTGGGGGCGAGCGGAGATCCTGGCGTTCCACCGGCTCCAGAAGATCGCCGTCCGCCGGCTGCGCGAGGTGGCGGAGGAGGCGGGCGAGCAGGTCAGCCTGATCGGCCACAGCCTCGGCGGGATCTACGCCCGCGAGGTGGCCCGCGCCGCGCCGGAGCACGTCCGGCGGGTGATCACCGTCGGGAGCCCGTTCGCCGGCGACCTGAAGTCGAACGTGGTGTGGCCGATGTACGAGTCCGTCACGGGCACCCGGATCGGCAGCATCCCCGACGAGATGATGGCTCGTCTCAACGATCCGCTCCCGATGCCCTCGACGGCGATCTTCAGCCGCACCGACGGTGTCGTCGCATGGTTCGCGTGCATCGATCAGGAGGCGCCGCTCGCCGAGAACATCGAAGTGCCGGGCAGCCACGTCGGACTGCTCCACAACCCGGCGGCGCTCTACGTGATCGCCGACCGGCTCGCCCAGCCGATCGACGTGCACGAGCCGTTCCAGCCCGAGAACTGGACCCGCTTCGTCGCCAAGCAGGGACCGTGGCGACGGCCGAAGGGCCAGACCACGTGACCTCGATGCGCGGCATCGACGCCGCGTTCCTGGCGATGGAACGGCCGAACGAGCCGCGCCACCTCGGGTCGCTGATGATCTTCGGACCCTCCGACGACGGACCGCTCGACCGCGAGGCCGTGCGGCGAGCCCTGGAGGCCCGCCTCCCGGCGATGCCGAGTGCCCGCCGGATCGTCGCGGCATCCACCTCCGGGCTGACACGCGCCAGTTGGCGGACGGTCGAACGGGTCGACCTCGAGGTCCATCTGCGCGCCGCCTCCGTCGCTGCCTCGGCCGATCCGCAGCGGGCGCTCCACGAGTACGTCGCCGCGCGCCACGCCGAACGGCTCGACCGGGACCGGCCGCTGTGGCAGATGCACGTCGTCGACGGCCTGCCGGACGGGCGGGTGGCGGTCTACGCCAAGGTGCACATGGCCGCCATCGACGACCTGACCGGCGTCGGCCTGATGACCGGGCTGCTCGACGAGGACCGGCAGGGGCGCCCGACGATGGACGACGTCGACGTCCAGGCCGAGTCGGCCAATCGATTTCTCGACCGTGTGGTCCACCCGGTCCCCGAGCAGGTTCGGCGCGCCGCCGGGTTCCCGGCACGGATGATCGGCCGCTCCGCACGGGCCATCGGCGAGCAACTGCCAGGGCTCGGCGCCTCCGCACGCGAGGTCGCCACGCGGTGGCCCGGGATCGACTCGGTGGCGCGGCTGCTCCCGGGCGGCGACGTGCCCGCCGACGACCGTGAACACCCGACGGGTCGGGCGCCGAGACTGTCGTTCAACGAGCCGATCGGACCGCGCCGTGTGGTCGCCACGGGCGCCGTGCCGATCGAGCAGGTGCTCGCGCTGCGCGAGGCGGCCGGGACGTCGGCCCCGATGTCGTTCCACGCGGTCGCGCTCGGCGTGTGCGTCGGCGCGTTGCGGCGGTGGCTGGCGGCCAACCACGAGCTGCCGACCTCGCCGATCGTCGCCGTGGTGCCGGTGCTGGTGCAGGGCGAGCGCGACGCCGACGCCCACGTCGCCGGGATCATGCTGCCGCTGCCGACGCACATCGACGACCCGCGACGGCGGCTCGAGGAGACCGCCCGGAGCCTCGCCGAAGCCAAGGGGCGGTACGCTGCGATGCCCGTGTCGCTCGCCCAGGACCTGGCGATGTTCGCCCCGCCCCCGGTGGCGGCGCTCGTCAACCGCCTCAACGAGGCGCTGCCGCACCGCCGGTTCATCAGCCCGACCGTGAACCTCGGGATCACCAACGTGCCCGGTCCGCGTCGTCAGGTGTACCTCGCCGGGCGACCGCTGCTGACCAGCCACCCGGTGCTCTCCGTCAGCGACATCACGCCGGTGCACCTCGGCCTGCAGACCGGTCCGTCGACGTTGGGGCTCGGTGCCATCGGTGACGGGGACACGGCCGAGGACCTGCAGGGGTTGGTCGACGGCTTCGGTGCGGAGCTCGACACCCTCGCCGAGGTTCTCGGTGCGGCCCGACCCCGCCGGCGGGCATGACGAGCCGGTGGGCGTGACGAGCCGGTGGGCGTGACGAGCCGGTCCTCGACCGGTCTGACCCGGGTGATGCGAGGGGTGCGGCTCAGCTGCTGGCGGCGGCGATCTGCTCGTCGAAGCCGGCGCGATCGAAGTAGTCGCGCCACAGCGTGATCACGCCGTGCTCGACGACGAACAGCCCGGCGACCGGGACCTCCATCCAGCCGGCCGCCAGCTTGAACCGGTCGAGGCGTTCGTTCATCACGACGCCGTGCTCGAGGTCGCCGGAGGCCACCTGGTGGTGGACGACCCAGTCGATCTCCGACGCACCGTCGAGGAACGGGCCGAGCACCGAACGGAACCCGTCCTTGCCGTGCACCTTCCCGAGCGGGACGTTGTCGTACTCGACGTCGTCGCCGAGGAAGGAGGACGCGGCGTCGAGATCGTTCGCGACGACCGCCTCGATGAACGATGTCACGAGCGCTCCGGGCATCACGCCAGAGTAGTTGGGCGCCCCCACCTGAACGATCTCTGGATCGCTTCCAGCCCTGTCCACATCGACACGCCACTCGTCGGCCTCTCGATCTCGGTAGATCCGCAGGTGAGCGCCACACCGGAAAGGCGGAGCCCCACTACGTTGTCCCGATGCTCCGCCGACTGCTCGTCGCGTCGCTCGCCGTGGCGGCTGTCGCGTGTGGCAGCGATGGTACCGCCGGCCCGGCTCGTGATGGAACGAGCATCGAGTACGCGGATGACTGGATTGCCGAGGCCCAAGTGCGCTGCGAGCGAGGCGCCGGCGGAGAACTTCGGCATGCGCTACTTCCCGCCGGAGGACATCGACGGAGTCGGCTGGGAGTTCTTGGGGCAGTTCGCCTCCGCGATCGGGTGTGAGATGCCCGCCGAAGCACCAACTCAGATCGGCGAGGTCGACTGCCCGCCGTCGTGATCACCAACCCTCCAGAGCGCTCCGGAAGTACTCGATGCCATGGTTCGTGGATGAGCTCGGTCAGGGCCCGAGCCGTGCTGGCAGCAGCTCCTCCAGCCGGTCGAGCAGCGCGGGCGGGTGGTCTTC
>CAYGLH010000282.1:0-5089 GCA_964350535.1 uncultured Ilumatobacteraceae bacterium | reverse complement strand
CGAGCGCTGCTCCCACCCGGAACACCGGTGCGCGTCGAGCGCGACGTCGTCTCGCGCGACGACTACGGCCGGGTGTTGGGCTACCTCTTCACCGACGACGGGTTGTTCGTCAACGCCGAGATCGTCCGGCGCGGGTTCGCCACACCGCTCACGATCGAGCCGAACTCGCTCCACGCGACGACCTTCGTCGCGTCCGCCATCGCAGCCGAGCGGGACGGGCTCGGGCTGTGGGAGGCCTGCAGCGGATGATCGGACGTCGGTCGCGCGAACTCCCCCGGATAGCGTCGCGGCTGTGAGCGGCGACCCCACCCTGGCCGAACGGCTCGGCCACGCGCCCGACACCCGGCTCGTCATCCTGTCGTGCGACGACCTCGGCTCGTCGCACGCGGCGAACGAGGGTGTCTTCACGGCGATGCGCGAGGGCTCGGCGACCTGTGCGTCGCTGATGGTTCCGGGCCCGTGGGCCCGGCACGCGGCAAGCATGGCCAGCGACACCGACGACATCGGCGTGCACCTCACCCTCAACGCCGAACACGCCTGCTACCGCTGGGGTGCGCTGACCCACGCCCCGTCACTGCAGTCCGGCGAGGGCGGGTTCCCGCGCACACTCGAAGACCTGTGGGAGCACGCCGACTCCGACGAGGTCCTGCGCGAACTGCGCGCCCAGACCGAATGGGCACGGCAGTGGGGGATCGACGTCAGCCACCTCGCTCCCCACCTGTCGGCGATCACGCTGCGACCCGAGTTCTTCGACGTGTACCTCGAACTGGCGGTGGAGTATCAACTCCCGATCCGTCTGCCGTCGACCATCAGCGAGGAACGGGCCGGGTTCCCGTTCCGCAAGCTGGCGACGGAGGAGGGCATCGTGTTCCCCGACCACTTCGACCACGATTGGCGGGCGGGCAGCACGACCCGCGTGTTCGAGGCCATCGACCGCCTCCAACCCGGGGTCACCGAGATCCACGTCCAGCCGGCGATCGACACCCCGGAGGTGCGGGCGATCACCGACGATGCCGAGGGATGGGTCGCCGACCTCGAACTGGCCACGAGCGAGGACCTCGCAGCCCGGCTCGAGCGGGCGGGCGCCGTGATGATCGGGTATCGCTCCCTACGCGACGCGATGCGCGCCGGGTAGCCCATCGTCCGTACTGTCGGGCTGCGGCGGTGCCACGAGACCCGCCGCGCGGCCGGCTCCGAGACGCGTTGCCGTGCTCAGGCCTCGGCGACCAGGGCGGCGATGGAACGTCCTGCTGACCCGTCGGTCAGCACGTCGATCAGCACCCCGGTGTGGCCGGCGGCCTTGAGCTTGCCGCGCATGAACGCCACCTGCGGATCGAAACCGTCGGCGGCCGCGTCGGCGAGCGGCACGGTGACCACGACGTCGGCATCGTGGGGGCCGGCGACGCGCTCGTCCTTCTTGCCGACGACCACGCGGTACTGCACGGCGGCGCTCACGGGGTCACCGCCTCCTGGCGCACACCGGCGAACAGGTCGCGCTCCTCGTCGTGCTGGGGGATGTCGCCGACCAGCGAGCGGGCGAGGATCCAGTCCTCCCACGGGTACAGCTCGGCCTGCTCCTCCTCGCTGAAGCCGAACCACCAGGGCGAGTTCGGATCGACCTGTGTGGCGTGGGCCAGGAGGGCGCCGGTGCGCGCCTTCATGTGGTCGGTCACGTCGATCTTGGTCGTGATGCGATGGTCTTGGCTCGGCCGGTCGAGCCACTCCTGCGAGAAGGGCGACTCGCCCAAGCGCTCGATGAGCAGCTCGTGCAGCGCCACCATCCGCTGCTTCGACCACACCGAGTAGTACAGCTTCGACGGCGTGAACGGGGCTCCCGCCTCCGGGTACCAATCGGGATCGCCGGCCCGGTCGAACGCCAGCACCGAGATGTCGTGCACCCGGAGATGGTCGGGGTGCGGGTAGGCCGACTGGTCGTCGCCGTAGGTGATGATCACCTGCGGCTTGGTCCGCCGGATCACCTCGACGAGCCGGCCGGTCGCCTCGTCGAGATCGGCCTGGTGGAAGCTGTCGGGGTGCTCGTTGGCCTCGCTGTCCGGCATGCCGGAGTCGCGGTAGCCGAGCATCACGACCTCGTCGAAGCCGATGATGTCGGCGGAGGCGGCGAGCTCGGCACCGCGCATCGACGTGACGAGGGCGCGCTCCTCCTCCGGGCTGAGCCCGTGGAACGGCTGACCTTCCTCGCGCAGCGATGGGTTCTGGAGGTCGCCCTCCTCGCCGCCGGTACAGCACACGAGGACCGTGTGGACACCCTCGGCGCCGTACTTGGCGAGCGTCGGGGCCCCCTTCGAGGCCTCGTCGTCGGGGTGGGCGTGAACGGTGAGCAGCGTCAAGCGTTCGGTCACCCGGCGCAGGCTACCGGCGGTATCGCGGCGACTCCAGGGTCCCGGGACGGTACCGTGCCGTGTCGATGATCGGCCGAAGGGTGAACCTCGCAGCGCCGGCGGGCGTCGCACTGCTCGTCGGGATCACCGCGTTCGGGCTGGTGGCCTGCGACACCGGTGACGGCAAGACCCTCCGCAACACGGTGACGCCGACGACCGAACCGCCTCCGGCGACCGAGCCCCTCGAGTCGGTGGCGATCGACGAGAACGGCGTCGTCGGCGAGACGGCACCCCCGACCTCCGACGACAGCGATCCGGAGACGTTCACGGCGGTTGCGCCGTGGGTGGACGGCGCGCCGATCGACGCGATCTACACGTGCGAGGGCGACAACATCTCGCCGGCGATCAGCTGGCACGGGCTGCCGCTCGGCACCGCCGAGCTCGCGATCGTCGTCACCGACGATGACGCCGTCACCGACGGCGCACCGTTCGTGCACTGGGTCGTCGCCGGCATCGCGCCGGAGGACATCTCGTTGATCGAGGGTTCGGTACCCCAGGGAGCGATCGAAGGGGTCAACTCGTTCGGGGAGGTCGGCTGGGGCGGTCCGTGCCCACCGCAGGGCGACGGTGCTCACACCTACCGCTTCACCGTTCACGCCCTGGCGCAGCAGGTCGAGCTGGCGAACGCCACGCCCGCCGACGTGCTCATCGACTTCATCAGCGACGTCACGTTCGCCCGTGCCGAGGTCACCGGCACGTTCGAACGCTGACCGAACTCTCACCCAGAACTCGTCCGGGGCGGGCCGTCCGCGACCGGAAGCGTCGGTACCCTGACGCCCGTGCCGCTGCCGCCACCTCCCCCGCCGGGCTCCGCACCGCGCCCGGGCCCGCAGTCGGGAGTGCCCTCGCCGCCAGGGTCGTCACCTCAGGGCACGCCGACCTGTCCGCGCCACCCGGGACGACCCGCGGGGCGCCGGTGCACGAGGTGCGGGCGACCGGCGTGTGAGGAGTGCCTCGTCCAGGCGTCGGTGGGCAGCCACTGCGTCGACTGCGCCAAGGCCGCGCGGCCCGACGTGCGCACGCGGGCCCGCTACTGGTCGGCGGGACAGCCCGCACTCGTCACCTACACGCTCATCGCGATCAACGTGGCGGTGTTCATCGGGATCGCGCTGTGGACCCGTGACCAGGGGGCGCTCACCGGCACCACGACCGATGCCCACCTCGACCTCGGGCTGAGCCGCGACGTGCTCGCCGAGCCGATCCGCTGGATCGGCGACGACGGCGAGGTGTTCCTCACCGAACCCGACGGGTGGTACCGCCTGGTGACGTCCGGCTTCATGCACTTCGGGATCCTCCACTTGGCGTTCAACATGTACTTCCTGTACGTGCTCGGCCCGATGCTCGAGCGGCCGCTCGGTCGCACGCGGTTCGCCCTGCTCTACTTCGCGTCGCTGCTCGGCGGCTCCTTCGGCGTCGTCCTGTCCGACTCGCCGGGGATCACGGCGGGCGCCTCCGGCGCGGTGTTCGGCCTCCTCGGTGCCGCCACCGTCGGGCTTTGGCGGCGCGGCGTGAACCCGTTCTCCACCAGCATCGGCACGATCCTCCTGCTGAACGTGTTCATCACGTTCTTCATCCCCGGCATCTCGATCGGCGGCCACCTGGGCGGGCTCGCCGCCGGGTCGCTGTGCGCGGTGGTGATGCTCGCCCCCGACCACCAGCGACCACCGCTGTGGGCCACCTACGCCACGCCGATCGCCGTGGCGTTGGCCTCGGTGGCGGGGTCCGTGATGTTGGTGAACAGCGTCTGACCCCGACGACCCACGACCTGAGGACCTCACCGATGACCTTGCGCGACGCTCACCTCCGCCGTCTCGACGGCGGCGTCTTCGACACGCTCGTCGTCGGCGGCGGCATCAACGGCGCTGTCACCGCCGCGTCGTTGGCGGGCCGGGGTGCCGCAGTCGCCCTCGTCGACCGCGGCGACTTCGCGCACTTCACCAGCCAAGCGTCGTCGAACCTCGTGTGGGGCGGGTTCAAGTACCTCGAGAACTACGAGTTCCGGCTGGTGTGGAAGCTCTGCCGGTCGCGCAACCGTCTGATGAAGGCGTATCCCAGCAACATCGCCGAGGTGCCGTTCTATGCAGCGCTCGACCGGTCCTCGCCGCACCCGCCGTGGTTCGCCGCGCTCGGGGCCGCTGCCTACTGGGCGATCGGTGCGTTCGGGACGCGTCGGCCCCGCTTGCTGTCGCGCCGAGCGATCGAAACCGAGGAGCCGGCGATCGACACCTCCAACGTCAGCGGCGGCATCGAGTACCGGGACGGACTGCTCCTCGACAACGACGCGCGCTTCGTCTTCTCCTTCGTCCGCTCGGCGATCGACGGCGGGGCGACCGTCGCCAACTACGTCGAGCTCGTGCGCGCCGAACGACGGGACGGTCGCTGGTTCGTCCGGCTCCGGGACGTCGACGGCGGGGGCGAGATCACCGCGAGCGCAACGACCATCGTCAATGCAGCCGGGCCGTTCGTGGCACCGCTGACCGACGCACTCGGGGCACGCAGCGACCATCGCATCGTGTTCTCGAAGGGGATCCACCTCGTCGTGCAACGCCTGACCACCCGCGACCACGACAAGGTCCTCGCCTTCTACGACGACACCGGGCGATTGTTCTACGTGATCCCGATGGGTCGCCGATCGGTGATCGGCACCACCGACACCCGCGTCGACGATCCGCACACCGCCGTCACCG
>CAYGLH010000281.1:0-5101 GCA_964350535.1 uncultured Ilumatobacteraceae bacterium | reverse complement strand
GAAGCCCTGTTCGACGCGCATCGCGGCGTGGGCAGGGTCGGCGTGGATCGCCGGGATCACCCCGTGCCGCGCGCAGCCCGCGAGCACGGCGTCGAGCGCCGCCCGGAAGTCGGCGTCGTCGTGATCGACACCTGGGCCGAGCCCCATCGACACCCCCAGGTCGGACGGGCCGACGTAGGCGGCGTCGACGCCATCGACGGCGAGGATCTCGTCGAGGTTCTCGACGGCTTCGACGGTCTCGATCATCGGGATGCACGACACCTCGTCGTCGGCGGCGGCCACGTAGTCGGTTCCGTGCACGAGGATGGCGCGCGTCGGGCCGAAGCTCCGACTGCCGCGCGGGGCGTAGCGACACGCCGCCACCGCCCGCCGGGCCTGCTCCGCCGTGTTGACCATCGGGATCACCACGCCGAGCGCGCCGGCGTCGAGGGCCGATCCGATCGCCGCAGCGTCGTTCGACGCGACCCGCACGATCGGGGTCGCCGCCGAGCTCCGGAGCGCACGGAGCACGGCGAGCACGTCGGCGTCGCCGATCAGCCCGTGCTGCTGGTCGATGCACAGGTAGTCGAAGTCGAGCTCGCCGAGCACCTCCGCCGTGTCGGCCCCGGGCGTCATCAACCACATCCCGAGCGTGACGTCACCGGCGCGCCAGCGGGCGTTGAGCGACCGGGTCATGGCGTCGTCAGTCGACTGCCAGCAGGTCGACCACGAAGACGAGCGTCTCGTTCGGGGCGATGACACCGCCGGCGCCACCCGATCCGTAGCCGAGGTGAGGTGGGATGGTGAGCCGACGCCGACCGCCGACCCGCATGCCCTGGACGCCCTCGTCCCAACCCTGGATCACCTGACCCTGGCCGAGCCCGAACCGGAACGGCTCCATCCGGTTCCACGAGGCGTCGAACTCCTCCCCGGTGGACCACGAGACCCCGACGTAGTGCACGGTGACCCCGGACCCGGCGGTGGCCTCGGGGCCGTCGCCGACGGTCTCGTCGTCGGTCACCAGCTCGCTGGGCGGCTGCTCGTCGGGGATGGTCACGTCGGGCTTGCGCATGGGGCGACCATACCCCGGCGCGGCATGCGCTCGGCCGGTCACCACTCCCCTGCCATGATGGCGGGCATGCCAGGCGCCTTCCTCCACCCCTTCGCCAAGCCCACCCGCGACCCCTTCATCACGCTCGAACGCGGGGAGGGCGCCCTCGTGTGGGACAGCGACGGGAATCAACTGATCGACTCGATGGCCAGTCTCTGGTACTGCAACGTCGGTCATGGTCGCACCGAGATCGCCGACGCGGTGCACGCCCAGATGACCACGCTCGAGACGTACTCGTGCTTCGATCCCTTCACCAACGGTCCCGCCGACGCGCTCGCCGAACGGGTCGCCGACCTCTCGCCGATCCCCGACGCCCGGGTGTTCCTCGCCTGCTCGGGCTCGGAATCGGTCGACACCGCGATGAAGCTGGCGCGGCTGACCCAGGTCCTCGCCGGCCATCCCGAGCGGCACGTGATCATCTCGCGCCAGCGCGGCTACCACGGCACCAACTACGGCGGCACCAGCGCCCAGGGCCTCCCGCCGAACAAGGAGGGCTACGGCACGAGGTCGTCCAGGTGCCCGCCGACGACATCGAGGCGCTGTCGGTGCTGATGTCCGAACACGCCGATCGGATCGCCGCCGTGATCACCGAGCCGGTGCAGGGCGCGGCGGGGGTGTTCCCACCGCCCGACGGCTACCTGGCCGAAGCCCGCCGACTGTGCGACCAGCACGGTGCGCTGCTGATCTTCGACGAGGTGATCACGGGCTTCGGGCGGATGGGCACCTGGTTCGCCGCCGAGTACTTCGGCGTGACGCCGGACCTCACCACCTTCGCCAAGGCGGTCACCTCCGGCTACCAGCCGCTCGGCGGCGTCATCGTCGGCCCCACGGTCCGCGCCGCGCTCGAGTCCGACCCCGACTTCATCCTCCGCACCGGGTACACCTACTCGGGGCACTCCGCGGCGTGCGCCGCCGGCCTCGCCAACCTCGACATCATCGAGCGGGAGGGCCTGCTCGGCGAGGTCGAGCGGATCGGCGCTCGCCTTGGCGCCGGGTTGCACGCCCTCGCCGACGACGGCCGCGTGGCGGGCGTCCGCGGCGACGCGGCGATCTACGGCGTGGCGATGCACGAGGAGCAGAACGCGATGGCGATCCGCGACGAGATGCTCGGTCGTGGCGTCATCACCCGCGCGATCGGCACCGACGCACTCACCTTCTGCCCGCCGCTGGTGACCACCGACGAGCAGGTCGACGCCATCGTCGACGCCCTCGCCGCCTCGCTCTGAACCTGTCGCGAAGGTGTCAGACCCCGATGTAACAGGTCGGCGCCGAGCGTCAGGGGTGCTGGAGCAGGTGGACGAGGCTGCTGGTGTCCCAGCGGTCGCCGCCGCGTGACACGACCTGCTTGTAGAACTGGTCGATCAGCGCGGTCGCCGGGAGGTCGGCGCCGTTGCGGTTCGCCTCGTCGAGGCAGATGCCGAGGTCTTTGCGCATCCATTCGACGGCGAAACCGAAGTCGAACTCGCCGGCGGCCATCGTCGAGGCGCGGTTGTCCATCTGCCAGCTCTGGGCCGCTCCCTTGCCGATCACCTCGATGACGTCGTCGACGTCGAGTCCGGCGCGCTGGGCGAAGTTGACACCCTCGGCGAGCGCTTGGATCACACCGGCGCAGCAGATCTGGTTGACCATCTTCGTCAGCTGCCCGGCACCTGCGCCGCCGAGCAGGGCGCACTTCTGGGCGTAGGCCTCGATCACCGGCCGGACGCGTTCGAACACGGCGTCGTCGTCGCAACCGCACATCACGGTGAGCTGACCGTTCTCGGCGCCGGCCTGCCCTCCGGACACGGGCGCGTCGACGAAGCCCACACCGACGTCGTCGCAGGCGCCGGCCAGCTCGCGCGCCAGCCCTGCCGAGGCGGTGGTGTGGTCGACGAGCACGGTCCCGGTGCGCATCTTGGTGAGCGCTCCTTGATCGCCGAGCACCACCTCGCGCACGTCGTCGTCGTTGCCGACGCACATGAAGACGACATCCGCGTCGGTGGCCGCCTCGGCCGGCGTCGGCGCCGCACGATGTCCGTTCAGGGCGACCCACGCCAGCGCCTTGGCGGCGGTGCGGTTGTAGACCGTGACGTCGTGACCCGCCTTCGCGAGATGGCGGGCCATGGGGGCACCCATGACACCGAGTCCGAGGAACGAGACGCTGGCCATGCAGCGATTCTGGCATGCTCCCGCGCGACCGACGGTTCCGGCAGAATCTGGCGATGGGCGAGCCTCACGAGTGGACGGTCGTGACGTGGAACGTCCACGGATCGTCCGGTCCGCCCACACGGCGGTTGGCCGACGTGCTCGAGCAACTGGCTCCCGACGTGGTGGCGATCCAGGAGGTCCGTTGGCACCAGGCGTTCCTCCTCGCGCGGCGGCTGCGCATGCGCCGGCGATGGGCGCTGAAGCACTTCCCCTACACGCCGCTGCTGTTCTGGCTGGCCGAGGGCGCAGCGGTCATCACGCCCCACCAGATCACCCGTCCCGGCGCCCGCATCGTCAGCCACGGATCAACGGTGTGGACCTACCGTCGGCGGATCGCGCAGTGGGCGACGATCGTCCGCGGCCACCCTGCGGACCGCGACGAGCTCGCGGTGTTCAACGTGCACCTCTCCCCCGGCGACCTCGCGGACGAGCGGCGTGCCGAGGCCGGAACCGTGACGGAGCTCGCCACGCGCCACGGCGATGGAGTCCCCCTCGTGGTCGCCGGTGACTTCAATGACGCCGACGACCCGACGGTGATCGCTGCACTCCCGGGCGTCGAACTCGAGCGCCCCCCGTTCACGAACCCGTCGGAGGCGCCGAACCAGCGGCTCGACCACGTCCTCGTCCCCGTCGACGCAGTGCACCTCGAGACGATGGTGCCCGACGGCGGCGAGGACTGGGTCCGCCTCTCGGACCATCTCCCCGTGACGGTCCGCTTCCGGTTGGCTACTTCTTCTTTTTCTTCGCGCCGGCCTCGCCCTCTTTGAGGACACCCTTGGCGAGGGCCTCGTCGAGGTACACCTCGGCGTCCTCGGCGGACACCTTGAGGGCCGGGGAGATCTCGGAGATGAGGTTGACGCGCGCCCGCTCGTACATCGTGCGTTCGGCGGCCGACAACGATGCATCGCGATTGCGGGCGGCGAGGTTCCGCACGACCTCGGCGACCTGGTACACGTCGCCGCTCTTCAGCTTCTCCTGATGGTTCTTGAAGCGACGGCTCCAGTTCGAGGGGACGCGCGGGTCGGGCTTCGCCAGCACCGCCACGAGGTCTTCGAGCTCGTCGGCGGAGACCGGCGGGCGGACCCCGACCTCCTCGGTCTTGTCGACCGGCACCTTGAGGGTCATCTCGTTGATGACCGTCTTCAAGATGAGGTAATCCTGCTTCTCGCCGAAGAAGTCCATCTTCTTCGTTCCCTGGACGACGCATGCCCCGTGCTGGGGGTAGATGACGGTCTCGCCCTTCTTGAATTTCACGCAGAACCTCGCTCGTGCAGCGGTCGGCGGGTCAGCGGCGCCCTGACACCGCGAGCTCCGTAGGATACCGCGCCCCCGGCAGGATTCGAAACTGCGCACCACGGATTAGAAGGCCGTTGCTCTATCCGAACTGAGCTACGGGGGCCGGCGCGTCAATGTACCGGCGGACCGCTACGCGTTGGTCGATCGTTCGGCGCCGGGGTCGCCGTCGGGAACGCCGGTGCCGCCCGGACCTCCGGTTCCGGCGCGGAACGTCCCCTCGTCGGCCTCGAACTCGACGGGCCCGTTGGTGAACCATCCGACGGACGCCCCGCCCGCTGCTCCGGCACCGTCGTCGCCGCTGTGCTCGTCGGTCGCTCCTGCCGCGCCGCCGCCACCGGTCGGGCCGTCGCCGTCGGCGCCGACGCCGGCGCCGCCGTCGCTCCCCGCAGCGCCACCAGGGCCGCCCGCGCCACCACCACCGCCTCGAACCGTGCTGTCGAGTGCCACGAGGCGCTCGACCCGCTCGGTGAGCAGCCCGAAGCTCGGGCCGCCCGCGCCGCCACCGCCCACGCCTCCGGTGCCGCCGGC
>CAYGLH010000280.1:0-5115 GCA_964350535.1 uncultured Ilumatobacteraceae bacterium | reverse complement strand
AGCGCCCGTCCCCCTCCCAGCTGGACGTTGCGCCCGGGTGTACCCCCCGACATCTCGACAAGCTTCGCGCACCGCTCGCACCCCAGCGACGTGGCGTCCCGGTCTTCTCGGTCCGCTCGATTGCGACGGCCGCGATCGGACGGACCGAGACGCCGAGTGTCGGCGAGGTGGCGTGGCAGATCGGCTCAGCCCGCGGCGGCCGTCGCCTCGGCGTAGACGCCGCGCCGGGCGCCACCGTCGCGCGCCGGGGCGATCGTCTCGCCCGTGCCGAGCACCCAGCGCTCGGCGATGGTCGAGCGCTCCTCCCCCGTCACCATCGCCGCCTGGACCGCGGCGCCGGTGGCGACGGCCTCGTCGGCGTCGGGAACGACGATCGCCGAGCCCGAGAGGTCGGCGAGGCGTTGGCGATAGGCGGCCGAGCGGGCGCCACCACCGACGAGGAAGCGGCGGCCACCGGTGGACGCGCCGACCGCGGCGAGCGCGTCGAGGCCGTCGAGCAGGCCACACAGCACACCGTCGTGGGCGGCGAGCGCGAGCTGGCCGCGCGTCGTCGACGTGGTCAGTCCGACGAGCGACCCGGTGGCATCGGGGAGGTTCGGCGTGCGCTCGCCGTCGAAGTACGGGACGAGCATCGTCGGTCCCGGGTCGTCGGCCGCGTCCAGCGCCAGCGCGGCGAACTCGTCGAGGTCGGCGCCGAGCCAGCGACCGATCGTGTCGGTGACCTTCGTGGCGTTGAGCGTGCAGACGAGCGGGAGGAAGTCGCCCGACGCCGAGGCGAACCCGGCGACCGCGCCGGACGGATCGTGCGTCGACGTGGCCGACACTGCGAACACCACGCCGGACGTGCCGAGCGAGATCGCCACGTCGCCGGCCGAGAGACCCAGACCGAGCGCAGCGCCCATGTTGTCGCCCGTGCCCGGGCCGACGACGACCCCCTCGGGGAGACCGAGGGTGGCCGCGGCCTCCGGCGTGATCGTGCCCGCCGGCTCGGACGGCCCCAGCACCCGCGGCAGGCGCGCCGCCCACGTCGCTCCGTCGACGCCCGCAGCGTCGAGCAGCGCGGGCACGTACTCGCCCTCGGCGGCGGAGAACCAACCGGTCCCCGAGGCGTCGCCGCGGTCGGTGACGTGCTCCCCGGTGAGGCACCACGTGATGTAGTCGTGGGGCAGCATCACACGCGCCGCTCGGTCGAGCGCGTCCGGCTCGTGCGCCGCCACCCACGCCAGCTTGGACACGCTGATCGACGCCACCGGCACCGTGCCCGTGGCGTCCGCCCAGCGCGGTGCGCCCAGGCGGGACACGAGCGCGGCCGCCTCCGGCGCCGATGTCGAGTCGTTCCACAGCTTCGCGGCGCGCACCGGCCAGCCGTCGGCGTCGAGCAACACCAGGCCGTGCTGTTGGCCGGCGACCGCCATCGCCACGACGTCGGCCCGGTGGTCGCCCAACTGCTCGATCGCCACGCACAGCGCGTCCCACCACGCCACTGGGTCCTGCTCAGACACCGGCGGCGAGGTCGGGGGATGAGGTGCGTGACCGTGGGCGACGACCGCTCCGGAGTCGAGGCGGCGCGCCTCCACCTTGGTCGACTGCGTCGAGGAGTCGACGCCGACGACGAGCGGCGCTCCGCTCATCGAGCACGCTCGACGTGCCGAGCGACCACGTTCTCCAGCAGCTCCTGGCGCCCGGACACGCCGATCGGCTCGTCGGCGAAGCGCTGGCGGTCGCGCAGCGCGCCGAGCGTGATGTCACCCGCCAGGATCCGCTGGCCGAGTTCGTCGGACCAACCGGCGTAGCGCTGTGTGCGGAACTCATCGAGCTCGCCCGACTCGATGAGGCTCGCCGCCGCCAGGAGCGCTCGCGCCATCGTGTCCATCCCGCCGATGTGGGCGTGGAACAGGTCATCGCGGGCGATCGACTGGCGTCTGAGCTTGGCATCGAAGTTGAGACCGCCCGACGTGAACCCGCCACCGCGGAGGATCTCGACCATCCCGAGCGTCATCTGCTCGACCGAGACCGGGAAGCGGTCGACGTCCCAGCCGAGCCGGTCGTCGCCGGCGTTGGCGTCGATCGAACCGAGGATCCCGGCGGCGACGGCGACGGCGACCTCGTGGGCGAAGTCGTGCCCGGCGAGCGTGGCGTGGTTGACCTCGATGTTGACGTCGATCTCGTCGACCAGGTCGTAGCGCTGGAGGAACGCCCACACGGACGACACGTCGTAGTCGTACTGATGCTTCGTCGGTTCGAACGGCTTCGGCTCGATGAGGATCTTGCCCTCGAACCCGATCGCGTGCTTGTGGTCCACCACCAGGTGCAGGAACCGGGCGAGCTGGTCGAGCTCGCCTCGCAGATCGGTGTTGAGCAGCGTCTCGTACCCCTCGCGACCACCCCACAGCACGTAGTTGTGGCCACCGAGCCGATGGGTCACCTCGAGGCAGTGGGCGACCTGCGCAGCGGCGTAGGCGAAGATCTCCGGGTCCGGGTTCGTCGCCGCCCCTGCCATGTAGCGCGGGTGACCGAACAGCTTGGCGGTCCCCCACAACAGCTCGATGCCGGTGCGTTCCTGGTGCTCGGCCGCCACCTCGACCATGTGATCGAGGTTCTTCGCCGTCTCGGCGAACGTGGCCCCCTGTGGTGCGATGTCGAGGTCGTGGAAGCACCAGAACGGTGCGGTCAGCTTCTCGACGAACTCGAACGCGGCGTCCATCTTCCGCTCCGCGGCGGCGAGCGGATCGGCGGTCGGGTCCAGCCAGGGGCGATCGAGCGTGCCGTCCCCGAAGATGTCGAACCCGTCCCAGTTGAAGCTGTGCCAGTAGCAGACGGCGAAGCGCAGGTGCTCGCGCATCGTGCGTCCGGCGACGACGCGCTCGGCGTCGTACCAGCGGAACGCCAGCGGCTCGTCGGAGTCCGGTCCGCGGTAGCTGATCGGCTCGATGTCGGCGAAGAACGTCATTCGGATCCCTCCGTGGGCGTGGATCGTTGCGGATCTGCTGCAAGCCGCCCCGAGACTTGACAACCGCGAACGTTTGTCGCAGAGTACGACAAACCTTTGTCGAGAGACAAGACAAAGTTCGGACGACCGCAGCGACGCATCGGAGAGGAGGACCCAGTGGCGCAGCGCGCAGCGCGGCTGGGGCCGACACGGACCGCCGGCGTACGCAGCGAGTCGGTCCGGCGATCGAACCTGGCGGCGATCCTCACGAGCCTCCACGTCGCCGGCTCGGCGTCGCGGTCGGAGCTCGTCACGCGCACCGGCCTGACCCGCAGTGCGATCGGAGGACTCGTCGGCGAGCTCGCCGCCCGCGACCTCGTCACCGAAACTCGCGCGCCGTCCGCCGGCAGCCCGGGGCGCCCCTCCCCCGTCGTGTCGGTCCGCACCGCCGACAACGTGGTGGTCGCCATCGAGTTCCTGGTCGACTCGATCGCGGTGGCCGCCATCGGCCTCGGCGGATCGGTCATCCGACTCGAGCGGGCGGCGCGGCCGCGGGACCACGCCTCGGCCGACGAGGTGATCGACAAGGTCGCGTCGATGGTGGCGCCGATCGTCGCAGGACTGCCGCCGACGACGCGGGTCCACGGGATCGGCGTGGCGGTCGCCGGCATCGTCCGGCGCGACGACAACCTGCTGATGTTCGCCCCCAACCTCGGGTGGCACGACGCGCCGATCGGTTCGATGATCAGCGCCGCGACCGGGTTGCCGTACCCCGTCGTGGTCGGCAACGACGGCGATCTCGGTGCCCTGGCGGAACGTCGGCGGGGCGCCGGACGCGGGATGCGCGACCTCGTCTACGTCACCAGCGAGGTCGGCGTCGGCGGAGGCATCATCTCGAGCGACCAGCGTCTGACGGGCCCGTTCGGGTTCGCCGGCGAGGTCGGGCACATGGTCGTGAACCCGGAGGGTCAGCGCTGCGGCTGCGGGGCGATCGGCTGCTGGGAGACCGAGGTCGGTGAGGACGCCCTGCTCCGTCGCGCCGGGCTCGACCCCACCGACGGCGCCATCGCCGTCGAACGCCTGGTCGGCGCGTTCGAACGCGGCGAACCCGACGCGATGCAGGCGCTGTCGGCCGAGGCCCACTGGCTGGGGATCGGGATCGCCAGCCTGATCAACCTGTTCAGCCCGACGCGGGTCGTGCTCGGCGGCCTGCTCCACCGGATCTTCCCGTACGTGAGCGAGGGGATCCACCGCGAGCTCGACGAGCGGACGCTCGCCGCCGCCCGCAGCGGCGTCACCGTGACCGCCGCCGAACTCGGCCTGAACGCGCCGCTGGTCGGCGCGGCAGAGCTGGCGTGGCAGCCGGTGCTCGACGACCCCGGCGCCATCGCCGTCGGCTGATCCGCGCCGATCCCGCGGCTCCCTCTTGACAAACCCTGATCGTTTGTCGCACGCTATGACAAACATTTGTCGGGGGACTCAACAAACTACCTGCCGTCCGTTGGGGTGGCGCAGGTGCGAGGGGTGCCCCGACCCGAGTACCCGGCCTGGCCGGGCCCGAACAGGGGAACCTCCGAGGGGGAGACATCATGACCAAGCGTTGGACCAAGGCTGCCGTGCTCGTCGGCGCACTGGCGCTCACCGCCGCTGCGTGCGGTGACGACGATGACGACGACGGCGGCAGCGGCGACACCACCGCCGACACCGAAGCGTCGAGCGACACCGAGGCGGCACCCGCCGACACCGAGGCGATGACCGACGACACCACCGCCGGCACCGACGCCGCAGACGGGGGCGGCGGCGAGTCCGCAGGCGGCAAGGTCGGGTTCATCCTGCCCGACTCGGCGTCGTCAGCCCGCTGGGAGGACTTCGACCGTCCGCTCATCGAACAGGCGTGTGCCGATGCCGGGATCGAGTGCCTGATCCAGAACGCCGAAGGCGACAAGGACAACATGGCCACCATCGCCGACCAGATGGTCGCCGACGGGATCGGCGTGCTGGCGATCGTCAACCTCGACTCCGAGTCGGGCGCGGCGATCCAGGAGAAGGCCGCCGCGGCCGGTGTGAAGAACATCGACTACGACCGCCTGACCCTCGGCGGGTCGGCCGACGTGTACGTCAGCTTGGGCAACGTCGCCGTCGGCACGACGCACGGCGAGGGGCTCATCCAGTGCTTCGACGGTGAC
>CAYGLH010000279.1:0-5123 GCA_964350535.1 uncultured Ilumatobacteraceae bacterium | reverse complement strand
CTCGCAGCGGTCAGTCGCCTGGCGCGCCCTCGAGGTCGAGGGTCGAACGCGGGCTGAGCGTCGCGCCGGCGACACCGCCGGGGGTGGCTCCGACGTCGTACCCGCCGCTGTGCGCCGAGGGGTCGAGCACCGGTCGAGGAAGGAAGCGCCGAGCGATCACGGCGGCCACGGCTGCGAGCCCTGCGGCGACCAGCGTGGCGACCGACATCCCGTCGACGAACGCCGACTTCGCGCCGTCGACGAGCTCCCCGGCCACGGCACCGCCGAGCTCTCCCGCCGACTGCATCGCCCCGGCGAGACCGGACTCGGTCTCGTGGCGTGCCTCGTCGCCGAGCGCGTCGAGCTCGGGCAACTGGTGCACGTAGACGGTGGTCATCACCGAGCCGAGCACGGCGACGCCGAGGGCGCCACCGAGCTCGCGCGTGGCGTCGTTGGTGGCCGACCCCATCCCGGCTCGCGACGGCGGGACGGCGGACATGATCAAGGTGGTGAGCGGCGTCATCGTCAGCGCCATGCCGACCGCCATCGGCAACATCCCGACGAGCAACCACCAGTAGGTGTCCAGCTGCGTGAACCAGGCCATGGCGAGCAGGCCGGTGGCCACGATCGTCATCCCGAGCGGCGCGATCGTGGAGACGCCGTAGCGCGCGGCCAACGGTGCCGCCTGGGGTGACACGACCATCATCGTGAGCGACATCGGCAGCAGCATCATCCCCGCGGCGAGCGCGGACAGCCCGTGGACGAGCTGGTACAGCTGCGTGCTCAGGAAGAACGTGCCGAACATCGCGAAGAACACCAACCCGATGCCGGCCGAGGCGACGCTGAAGCGACGGTCGCGGAACAGCTGGAGGTCGAGCATCGGGTGGGTCGACCGACCCTCCCACCACACGAACGCCAGGATCGCCACCGCGGCGAGTGCGAACCAGCCGAGCGTCGGGGCCGACAACCATCCCAGGTGCGGCGCCTCGATGATGGCGTAGACGAGGGCGCCGATCGCCAGGATCGACAGACCGACACCGCCGAGATCGATCCGTGTGCCGTCGGGGTCGCGGGACTTCGGGACGAGCACGTGGCCGACGGCCAACGCGACGAAGGCGATCGGGATGACGATCAGGAACACCGACCCCCACCAGAAGTTCTCGAGCAGCACCCCGGACACCGGCGGGCCGAGCGCACCACCGCCTGCGGCGACGCCGGCCCACAGCGAGATCGCCTTGGCCCGCTCGTGGGCAGGGAACACGTTGGTGAGGATCGACAGCGTCGACGGCATCACGAACGCGGCGCCCAGACCCATCACGGCACGCGAGGCGATGAGCTGGCCCGACGAGTCGCTGAGCGTGCCGGCGACGGCGGCCAGCATGAACAGGAGCAGTCCGGCCTGGAGCGCTCCCTTGCGTCCGAAGCGGTCGCCGAGGGTGGCCGCGGCGAAGAGCATCCCGGCGAACACGAGGGCGTAGGCGTCGACGATCCACTGGAGGTCGCTGCTCGATGCGTCGAGCTCGCGGGCGATCGACGGCAGCGCGATGTTGAGGCTCATGTTCGAGACCATCACCAGCACGAGGCTCAGGCACAGGACGACGAGGATCCACCACCGGCGCGGATCGGCATCGTCGGTCGAGTCCGCTGCGACCTGAGGGGTGGCGACCATGGCGGGCAACGCTACGCCTTCAAGATTGGTTGAGGTCAACGTGGAGGGCGTGTGATCGCCGTCACACGCCACCGTCACCTCACGGGATGGTCGAGGAGCACCTGATACGCGAAGCGCAGCTTGTCGACCGCCGGCGGGGGCGGGGCGAACGGGTAGAGGTCGGCGACGCCCATCGAACGCGCCAGCTCGTTGAACGCCACGCTGAGTCCGAGCCACTGCTCGTAGAGCACATCGAAGTCACCGAAGATGTCGGCATCGACACCGAGCGCCTCGTTGGCGCAGGCGGTCTCGGTGGTGTCGCGCAGGTGGAACACGTGGGCGAACGACTCGGCGTAGTCCTCCCACGGGTGCGCCGATGCGTAGAAGCTGACGAACCGGTCGCGCCACGAGCCGTCGTCGGTGCGGTCGTAGTGCACGTCGAGGGCGGCCTGGTAGTCGGCGCGCTCGTCGCCGAACAGCTCGCGGAACCGCTCCAGCCGTTTCGGCACGGTGGCCACCCATGCCTGCCAGTGCCAATGGCCGACCTCGTGGCGCACGTGACCGAGCGGCGTGCGGTAGGGCTCGCCGAGGTCCGCCCGCACCCGCTCGGCGGTGACGGGATCGGCCTCGACGAGGTCGAGCGTGACGAGGCCGTCGGCGTGGCCGATGCTGACCGGGTTCCCCGGTGAGCTGCGCTTGAACTCGAACCGCAATTGTGGCTGGGCGTGGAGGTCGATCCCGGCGCTGATCAGCTGACGGATCACTCGGCGCTTGGCCCGCTCGAACGCCTTGCGGTCGGCGCCGGTCGAGGCCTCGGGATCGGCGACGTCGAGGCGGCACGAGCGGCACCATCCGACACCGTCGGCGAGCAACCACGGGCAATCCCAGACGGCGTGGCCGTCGCAGCGCACCGCACCCTCGGCGCGCACCATCTCGTCGACCTCGGGCGCGTAGCCCAGATCGGTGCTGCACGCGAGGCAGCAGTCGTCGTCGAAGAAGACAGCGCTCCGGCAATTCGGACAACGGAACGACTTCACGATGCACCTCCATCGAATGCGATCTCCCACACGGCGTTGCGGTTGTGCAGCTCACCGGCGACGAGTGCGGTGCCGTCATCGAGGCTGATCGCTTCGTCGTACTCGGCCTCGAGCTCGGGCCGAACCCCCTCGATGTCCACCGCCACCGGGTCACCCTCCGTCACGAACCACGCCGCCAGGGTCGTGGTCGCGGCGTCGAGGGTCCACCCGATCAGCACGGGCTCGCCGCCGACCTCGACCAAGCCGAGCGCGCCGACCCGGGCAGGGTCGTCGAAGTCGAGCGGGATGCGGGCGGGCACGTCGCCCGCCGCTGACAATGCGTAGACCACGAGCGCGCCGTCCTCGCGCGCCAGCAGGTGGACCTCGTCGCCGACCGCCGCTTCGTCGATGATCGTCACGTCGGCCGTGTCGGTGGGGAGCTCGACCCGGGTCCAGGTGTCGCCGGTGAGGGACATCACGAGGGGGGTGGAAGATGCCCTCGTGGAGCACGCTGCCGGTGGCGACGACGAGCTCGCCGGTGGCCGCCGCGCTGTCGAAGGTGGCGTACTCACCCAGGTCGAGGTCGAGGGGCAGTGGCGTCGCGGCACCGTCGACGACGCGCGCCGCGATCGGGGTCACCACCCCGGTCCCCTCGGGCGTCACGGCTCGGTACGTGCCGACGACCACGAAGCCACCGCCGGCGGCGACGGTGGCCGAGTAGCCCTCGCCGCCGGGCCCCGTGAGGATCGGGAACGGCGCTCCCCAGGCGGCGTCCGACGCGTCGGCTTCCCGGATGCGCCCGAAGACGCCGCCGGCAGGGCCGTCGAGCAGGTCGTCCTCGGGGTCGGTGGCCTGGTGGCTGATCAGCAGCTGCACGTCGTCGTCGGAGGCGAGATCGGTCACCTGTCCGGGGAACTCGTCGTCGGCCGGCCGCCAGTCGGCGCCGTCGAGGCGCAGCGGCTGGGTGCCGTCGCCCCACAGCACCGCCCCCTCGAGCTCGGTGAAGAACGGCCAGACCAGACTGTTGGCGTAGACCGCGTCGCCGAGGCGCATCAAGCGTGCACCGGTCGCCTCCGGCTGTGTCAGATCGCCGTTGGCGACGGCGTCGGCCGGGGCGTGGCTCCACGCGGCGAACGGGTCGGCGCCGAAGAGGTCCGGGGACGCGGTGGTCACGACGGTCGGGTAGACGACGGTGACGTACATCAAGTCGAAGAAGGCGAACGGGTACGCCATCGTGGGCATGCCCTCCAGGATGTCGCCGAACCGGCGCTCCGCGCCGACGCCGTCGGCTCCGAGCAGCGCCGGGCGCGGATACACGTCGTCGACGGTGAACAGGAGTCCAGCCGGTCCGGATGCCACGCCGAGGCCGTTCTCGCCCGACAACGTCCGGGGCTGGCCGTCGTTGGTGAGCTGGATCGGGATCGCCCTCCACGTGCCGCCGTCCGCCGACGTGAGCAGGATCGGACCGTCGATCCCCGCGCTGTTGGCGACGCCGATGATGCCGTCACCGCCGAGGGACAGGCCGCCGAACCAGTCCCGGGAGGCCAGCAGCTCGGGGGCCACGTGGTCGAAGCTGATGCCCCCGTCGGAGGAGAGCCAGGTGGTGGCGCGCGACGTGCCGTCGTCCACCTCGTATCCGCCCGTCGCCAACACGATGTCGCCGTCGGCGATGACGTCGGTCACCCACCCGTGTGTGAACGCGCCGAGGTCGACCTCGACGGTCTCCTCGCCGGGCATTCCTCGGAGCGCCACGACCCGTCGATCGTCCCCGGCGCCCGTCGCGCCGACCACGACCGTGGCGGCGTCGGTCATGGCGACGGCCACGGAGGAGAAGACGATGTCGGTGGTGTCGGGCGGGCCGAAGATGTTGCCACCGTCGGAGGATCCCCAGACGGCGGTCTGCGCTAACCCCGCTTCGTCGAGTGCGGTACCGACGACGACTGCGCGACGTTCGTCGATCGCCACGCCGCGGGGCACCGCCTCGACCGCGTCGCCGAGCGGCAGCTCCCGATCGATCACCTGGTCGCCGATGAAGTTCCAGACCATGGGCGCCGGCGGCGCGCCGTCGCGCGCCGAGCGGGTACCGACCACCACGACCGCGCCGCGACCCGGTGCAGCAGCGGCGTCCCACACGTCGTCGTCGTAGGTCGCGCCGGACGCGTCGGCGAGGAGCCCTACGCTCACGGTCGCCGTCGGTGCCGGTGGCGGGTCGACCGGTGGCTCGCTCGTGTCGGGGGGCGTCGCGGCCGTCGTGTCGGGAATCGAGCCGGGCGTGGTGCCGGCAGCGGTATCGACAATGGTCTCCGAAGCGGGCTCGGCCGTCGTTTCGGCATCGCCGTCGTTCCCTCCGGAACACGCCGTGGCGATCACCACGGATGCGGCGACCATCGCCGTCAGCGACCGAGCGGGCGCCCGGCGGGAGCGACTCGTCATCACTCGGCCGCAGGGTCGGCGATCCGGCCGATCTCGATCTCGGTCAC
>CAYGLH010000278.1:0-5163 GCA_964350535.1 uncultured Ilumatobacteraceae bacterium | reverse complement strand
TCAGTCGTCGAGCCAGTCGAGGCGGAGGTTGGGGTAGGCGCCGGCGTCGAGCGGCGTGGGGCCGTCGCTGCGCAGGCGATGCCAGCCGGCGGCGGCGATCATCGCCGCGTTGTCGGTGCACATCGACCGGCTGGGCAGGAAGCCCTGGATCCCGTCGGCCTCGCACACGCTGAGCACCTCCTCGCGCAGCAGCGAGTTGGCGGCGACCCCGCCGCCGAGCACGATGCCGGTCGCGCCGACCTCGGTTGCGGCCCGACGCGCCTTCGCGACCAGCACGTCGACCACCGCCGCCTGGAACGACGCGGCGACATCGGCCGAGCTCACGTCCGGGTGCTTGCGGACGTAGTTCACGACCGCCGTCTTCAGGCCACTGAAGCTGAAGTCCAGGCCGTCGTTGGCCATCGCCCGCGGGAACCGGATCGCCTCGGGGTCGCCGCGCAGCGCAGCGTCGTCGATCGCCGGCCCGCCGGGGTACCCGAGGTCGAGGAAGCGCGACACCTTGTCGAACGCCTCGCCCGCGGCATCGTCGATCGTCTGACCGAGGAGGCGGTACTGACCGTGGCCGCGCATCTCGATCAGCATCGTGTGCCCACCAGAGACGAGGAGCACGACGAGCGGGAACTCGAGCGACGGGTCCTCGAGCGACGCCGAGTAGAGGTGCGCTTCGAGGTGGTTGACGCCGATGAACGGGACGTCCCACGCCAGTGCCAGCGCCTTCGCCGCCGAGACCCCGACGAGCAGCGCGCCGATCAGCCCGGGTCCGACCGTGCAGGCGATCGCATCGATCCGCTCGTCGTCGACGCCGGCCTCCACGATCGCCCGGGCGATCACCGGGTTCAGCGCATCGAGGTGGGCCCGCGACGCGATCTCGGGCACAACGCCGCCGAACTCGGTGTGCAGGTCGATCTGCGTCGACACGACGCTGGACACCACGTCGTCGCCGCCCATCACCAGCGCCGCAGCGGTCTCGTCGCAGCTCGTCTCGATGCCGAGCACCAGCGTGCTGTCGTCGACCAAGGCGCTCATGGGGCGATCCCGTCAGGCAGTCCGGCGTCGCCGAGGGCATCGGCGGGAGGGGCGAGCCCTGCTTCCAGCGCTCGCAGGCGCTGGGCGTAGTCGTCGGTCAGGATCTCGTGGCACCACATCACGATCGCGTCCTCGCTGTTCTCGTAGTAGCGGGTCCGCACACCGGCCGGGGCGAACCCGAACCGCCGGTACAGCTCCTGTGCGCCGGTGCTCGACACGCGCACCTCCAGCGTCCACGCGGGCACCGCTCGGCGACGCGCCTCGGCGGCGAGCTCCAAGAGCAATCGGGTCGCCATCCCCCCGCGTCGGTGCTGCGGGTCGACGGCGACGTTCGTCACGTGGGCCTCGTCGGGTGTGAACCACAGGCCGGCGTACCCGACGATCGCCCGGCGGGACCGCAGCACCACGTAGTGCCGCGTCCCGTTGCGCATGCCGTCGATCTCGCTCTCGAACACCTTGCGCGACCACGGGCGGGGGTGGCACGCCTGCTCGATCGTCAGCACGCCGTGCCGGAGGTCGCGGCGGCGCATCGGCTCGATCGTCAGTTCGGGCCCATCGCGACGGAGGACCCGCTCGATGACGCTCACGACCGCGACATCCTCGTCGACCAGTTGATCTGGGCGTCGGGCGCCCGGAGGTAGACCGGCTCGACCTCCCATGGGTTCACCCAGTCCTCCCGCAATGCACGGGCGTGGGCGAGCTGCACGAGCGGGGCGGCGGACGGGTGGGCGTCGCCGCCGAACTCCGCGTGGTAGTCCTCGAGGATCTCGTCGCGGTAGCGGAGCGCTCCGTCGCCGACGAGCAACACGTCCTGGCTGCGGGCGAGCAGGTCGGCGACCAGGTCGCCGACATCGCCGACGGCGGGCTCGGCCACCTGCTGGGTGCCGCCGGGGACCTGTCGGTACATCGAGTAGAAGACCTCGCCGCGGCGGGCGTCGATGACGGGGACGACCACGCGATCGGTGTGGCGACAGGGGAAGGCGAGGAGATCGAGGCTCGAGATGCCGATCATCGGGACCCGCAGGGCGTGGGCGATCGCCTTCCCCGCCGCCAGCCCGACCCGCATCCCGGTGAAGAGGCCCGGTCCCACATCGACGGCGACGACGCTGATCTCCTCGAGCTCGATGTCGGCCTGCCGACACACGAAGTCGATCGCCGGTACGAGCGTCTCGGCATGCCGCCGACCCTTCGTCACCTCGAACAGCCCGATCACGCCCTCATGGCCGCCGATCGCCACGCTGACGCGCTCGGTCGCCGTCTCGATCCCGAGGATCAGCATCGGAACTCCTCACACGCGGCCACCAACCGGTCCCAGCGGCCGGCCCAGCCGGGCCCGACCGCCGAGATCTCGATCACCCGCCGGCCGTCGATCGAGACGGCGTCGTCGAACTCCGCGTCGTCCTCGCCCGGCGCGGCTGCGTCCAGGTCGTCGTCCTCGTCCGCGTCGGCGTCGAGATGCACCACGAGGTGCTCGCCGAGCGAGGCCTCGGCGACGTCGCCCCACTCGATCAGCACCACACCGTCGAACTCGGCCAGCTCGGCGAGCGCCAGGTCGGCCACCTCGGCGGTGCGCTCCAGCCGGTACAGGTCGGCGTGGTGCAGTGTGATCCGGTCGCAGTCGTAGCTGTGCACGAGCGTGAACGTGGGCGACGTGATCGGCTCGTCGACGCCGAGCGATCGACCGAAGCCCTGGGCGAACGCGGTCTTGCCGGCACCCATCTCGCCCGACAGCACGATGATGTCGCCGGTGCGCGCCAGCGACGCGATCCCGGCGGCGATGGCATGCGTGTCCGCGAGCGACGACGACCTGAGCTGGAGCATGTCAGCTCTCGATGCTACGGCGCGGCACGCGCGGGACGCGTGTGCTGATGCCACAGACGATCTCGTAGCCGATCGTGCCCAGCCGGTCGGCCCACTCCTCGGCGCGGATCGTCTCGCTGCCCTCCGGGCCCTCCTGGGTGCCGATGAGCACCACCTCGTCGCCGATGCGGACATCGGCATCGCCGCAATCGACCATCAGCTGATCCATCGTGACGACGCCGACGATCGGTCGGCGGCGGCCACCGACGAGCACCTCCCCGCCGGTCTCGAACAGGCGACGCGGGACACCGTCGGCGTAGCCGAGCGGCACCGTCGCCACGTTGGTGTCGCGGTCGAAACGATGCCGCAGGCCGTAGCTGATCCGGCTTCCGGCGGGCACCTGCTTCACGTAGGAGACGAGCGCCCGAAGGCTCATCGCCGGACGGAGCTCGGTGCACAGGTCATCGACGCCGTGACCCGGCGAGATCCCGTACACGGCGATGCCGGCACGCACGAAGGAACGACGGGCCCGCGGGTGGGCGAGCGCTCCGGCCGAGTTGGCGGCGTGCACGAACGGCACCGCCGGGAGGTGGTCGAGGGTCTGGTCGAGCACGTCGAGTTGTGCGTCGGTGTACGGGCTCGCGGGATCGTCCGCCACGGCGAGGTGGGTGAAGACCCCGGCGAGTCGCAGGGCCGGTGCCCGCTCCTCGATCGCCGCGACGAGCGAGCTCGCCGCATACGGGTGCGACCCCACGCGCTGCATCCCGGTGTCGATCTTCAGGTGCACCGGCAGCCCGGTGGGGCGAGCGGCGGCGAGCGCATCGATGAACCGGTGCGTGTACACGGTCGGCGTGAGGCGGTGCTCGATGATGTGCGCCACCGTGATCGGCGGCTGCTCGCTGAGCAGGAGGATCGGCGCGTCGATGCCGGCCCGCCGGAGGTCGATGCCTTCGGCCACGAGCGCGACGCAGATGCCCTCGGCGCCGGCCTCGATCGCCGCCCGGGCGACGTCGACGGCGCCGTGGCCGTAGCCGTCGGCCTTGACGACCGCCCACACCGCCGACGGCGCGACCGCGTCGCGGAGCGTCCGCACGTTGTGCTGGATGGCGTCGAGGTCGATCTCTGCCCAGGCCCACCGGGTCTCGGCGCGCATCGTCAGTGCGGCTCCCACAGCGCGGCGAGCGCGTCGGGGAGGTGATCGACGAGGTCGCCGGCCACGGTGCCGACGACCGGACCGCGCCGGCCGGCCTCGGCGTGCAACCACGCGCCGGCCGACGCCGCCTCGAGCGGGTCGGCACCACGGGCGAGCGCCGCGCCGATCATCCCACTGAGCACGTCGCCCGTGCCGGCGGTGGCGAGGCGTTCGTCGCCGTGGTCGACGGCCAGCACCGATCCGCCGGGATCGGCGACCAACGTCGTCGGACCCTTCAGCAGCACGGTCACCCCCAGCTGCTCGGCTGCAGCTCGCACCGTCGCGAGCCGATCGGGCGCGGACGCCGAGCCCGTCAGCCGCTCGAACTCGCCGTCGTGTGGGGTCAGCACGGTCGGATGCGACCGGGTCGCAAGGAGCGCGACGGGGTCGGCCGCAGCGACTGCGGCGAGGCCGTCGCCGTCGACGACGATCGGACAGGCGGCCTCTGCGATCAGCCGTCGGGTCTGCGCGAGCGTGTCGTCGCCACGGCCCAACCCGGGGCCGACCACCAGGGCCCCGAAGCGGTGGAGGTCGGCGAGCACGTCGTCGGCCCAGGCGGCGGACAGGAGCGGCGGCGCGATGATCTCGGCCCTGGCGTCGACGGCGCCGCCCGGCGTCGAGACCGCGACGAGGCCGGCGCCGGCCCGGGCGGCGGCCTCGGCGGCGAGGCGGGGAGCGCCGCTCATCCCGGCGCTCCCGCCGACGACCCGCACCGCACCCCGCCACTTGTGGTCGTCGATGCGCCGTACGGGCCACATCGCCGCTACGTCACCAGACGTCACGAGGTGGGCATCTGCGCGTGACACGTCGAGACCGATGTCGACGATCTCGATGGCACCGCACAGCACCGGTCCGCGCCCGAGGAGCAGGCCGGGTTTGAGCGCCTGGAAGGTGACGGTGGCGTCGGCTTCGAGCACGCCGCCGGCGGTCGCTCCTGTCGTGGCGTCGAGGCCGGACGGCAGGTCGACGGCCAGCACCGGGGCATCACCGCTGTCGGGCGGCGTCCACGCACCGCGGAACCCGGTCCCGAAGGCGGCATCGATCACGAGGTCGGCGGGCGGGAGGGTCGGCGGGTGCTCGCCGGCGGCGAACTCGACCACCCGGGCGCCTCTGGCACGGAGATGCCGGGCGGCGACCCGCCCGTC
>CAYGLH010000277.1:0-5184 GCA_964350535.1 uncultured Ilumatobacteraceae bacterium | reverse complement strand
GCGACGACGCGTTCGGCGAACGGTGGCAGGACGAGGACGCCGAACTCGCGCTCGGGGTGCTCGACCTGGATGAGGAACGGGGTGCGGTTCTGCACGAGGTAGCGGTACGGCCGTTGGATCCGGCGCGCCCCGCGTCCGAGTTCGGCCGCGTCGCCGTATTCGATCGCGAACGAGTCGGTGAAGTGCTCGTGGGCTTCGTCGCCCACGCGCTCGGTCCTGTTCGCATCCCGCATGCCCGTCACACCCCACTTGCGCTCGACGGAAGACGCCGGAACGGACGCTACGACGCCTGGCCGCGGCGCGCCACCGATTTCGTCCGGCGTCGCGTTCGCTCCCGCCGCCTCGACGTTGCGTCAGCGTCGTCCCGCGGTCGTCCCTGACCCGCTCGACAGCCTCCCGACCGTCCTGCCCCTCACGGCGCCATCATCACCCGCAGTTGTTCGGCGGTGCCGACGTGGGCGCCGTCGGGCGTCCAGGCATCGAGCGCCTCGACGCCCCATCCGTCCGGCGACATGGAGGTGGAGGTGGCGCGCACGAGCACCCACGGCGAGCGCGCCTCGCTCAGTGCGGCGGTCGGGGAGACGCTGAACCGCACGGTGGGGAGGAGGGCGATCTCGGTGAGCACGGCGGCGTACGACGGGGCGAGTGCGTCCAGCAGCGTCACGAGGCGGACGACGTCGACCGGGGTGTCGTCGCCGGCGAGCCGGATCCAGGCGGCGAGCTCGGGGACGTCCAGCCCGGCGAAGGGCCGCGCCGGCGTGGCGGGACGGAGGTCGATGCCGGCACTGAACGGGACGAGCTCCGGTGGCAGCGCGAACGGCTCGCACTGCTCCGGCGGCGGCACGGGCGGGAACGGCGGCTGGTGACCCGCGCTGTGCGCCGTACCGACGGCGAACGTCGCCGTCGCGGTGAGCGCGCGCCGCCCTCGGTCGTCGCTCAGGGCGCCCGACATTGTCGTGGCCGTGGAACCTCGGTGTTCGACGCCGACCTCGATCGTCGACTCGTCGCGAATCGATCGGAGGTAGTGCCCGACCACGCCGCGCAGCGGACGATCGGGGGCGTGCTCAGTCATCGAGGCCGTGAGCGCGGCGAGCGCGAGTCCCCCGTGGAGCCCCCCGAAACCCCACAGGTGGGCGGGCGCGGGGAGGGTCGCTGCCGGCGGTCGGTCGAGCAGGTCGGTGATCGTCGTGTCAGTCATGAGTTGCGTCATAAGACTCAGTGTGTGATGCTGTCCACGTGACCGAGACCACGATCCCCCCTGATCCCGCCACCGCTGTCGATGGACGCGCCGGCATGACCCTGGCGGTGGCCGCGCTGGCGACCCTTGCGACGTTCCTCGACACGACGATCCTGTTCGTCGCCTTTCCCGACATCTCGGCGACGTTCGACGGTGCGAGCACGTCCACGCTGTCGTGGGTGCTCAACGCCTACACGATCGTCTTCGCCGCCCTCCTCGTGCCGGCCGGGAAGCTTGCCGACCGGGTGGGCCACCGACGGTCGTTCCTCGCCGGATCGGCGCTGTTCACGGCCGCGTCGATGGCATGCGGCGTGGCGACCTCGGTCGAGATGCTGATCGGGTTCCGGGTGCTCCAGGCGGCGGGCGCGGCGATCCTCATCCCGTCGTCGCTGGCGCTCGTCATGCGCGCCTTCCCGAGCCGTGACGTGCCGCGGGCGGTGGCGATCTGGGGCGCGGCCGGCGCGGTGGCCGGCGCGCTCGGGCCGACGCTCGGCGCGGCGATCGTCGAGGGGCTGGGTTGGCGCTGGGCCTTCTTCATCAACCTGCCGGTCGGTGTGTTCACGATCGTCGCCGGACGCCGAGTGCTGCGCGAGTCGGCCGACCCCGGCACGAAGGTGCCCGACATGTTCGGCGTCGTGCTCGTCGTCGCCGCCGCCGGCGTGCTGTCGTACGCCGTCGTCGACACCGAGACGTCCGGGTGGGGGAGCGGACGCACCCTGGGCCTCCTCGCGGTCGGTGCGGCGCTGCTCGCCGCGTTCGTGCTCCACCAGCGCAGCACCGACGCGCCGGCGCTCGACCTGTCGCTCCTGTCGATCGGCAACTTCCGCTGGGGCAACCTGTCGGCGTTCGCCTTCGGTCTGGCATTCAGCGCGATGTTCCTCGGGTCGATCCTGTTCCTCACGGAGGTGTGGGGGTGGTCGATCCTGCAGGCCGGCTTCGGTGTCGCCCCCGGCCCGGCCCTCGTCGCCGTGCTCGCGCCGCGGCTCGGGACGCTCGCCGGACGCATCGGTCAGCGTCCGCTGATCGTGGTCGGCGGCCTGGCGTACGCCGCAGGCGGTGCCTATCGAGTCGTCGCACTCGGCCCCGATCCCGCCTACGTCACGGACTACCTCCCGTCCATGCTGCTCACGGGGGTCGGCGTGGCGATGTGTCTGCCGCAGCTGTCCAGCGTCGTCGCCCAGGCGTTGCCGGCCAATCGCATCGGGGTCGGCGGTGCGGTGCTGCAGGCCGTGCGCCAGTTCGGCGGCACCTTCGGCGTGGCGCTGGCCGTGGCGCTCGTCGCCGGCGCAACCAGCGCAGCCGACGCCCTCGAGGGCTTCGAGCGGATCTGGTGGCTGATCGTGGCCGGCGGGCTGGCGACCAGTGTCCTCGCGCTGCCCCTGCGCACCGGCCGTCGAGCCGCTGCGGTCGAGCCGGCGGTCGTCTGAGAGACTGATCCCGATGCGGCGCAAGAGCTACTCCGACATGAACTGCTCGGTCGCCCAGGCGCTCGAGCTGGTCGGCGACCCGTGGACCCTGCTGATCGTGCGCGACGTGTTCTGGGGCTACCACCGCTTCAACGAGTTCCAGGAGCGTCTCGGCATCGCCCGCAACACCCTCACCGACCGTCTCGGTGTGCTCGTGGATGCCGGCATCCTCTCCAAGCAGCCGTACCAGTCGAACCCCGAGCGGTTCGAGTACCGGCTCACGGACAAGGGGCGGGCGCTCGGCCCGGTCATCATCTCGTTGATGCGGTGGGGCGACGAGTGGTCGGGCATCGGTGAACCGCCCGCGCTCCTGATCGACCGCGAGACCGGCGACGTGCTCGACCCGGTGTTGGTCGATCGCGACAGCGGGCGCCCGCTCGACGAGATCCGGGTGCGCGTGGTCGCGAGCGCAGCGCCCGGACACGCACCGCCGGCGTAGTCGTCTGGGCGCTTTGCGTCTGGCATAAGGTCGACCTAACATGCTCGTGTGAGCCCCCGCTCTGCGCGCATCGCGCTGGTCCTCGCCCCGTTGCTCGCAGTGGCAGTTGCCTGCGGGGGAGCACGCGACGCGTCGTCCGACCCCACCGCCGACGACCTGGCGTCGTCGATCGGTACGACGCAGGCGGACACGACGGTCGTCACGGTCGTCGTCGACCCGACCACGTCGGGGGATCCGTCGGGGGATCCGGCGACGTCGACCGACACACCCACCACACCGGCGCCGACCGATCCCGGCGCCTCGAGCACCAGCGATGCCACACCTGCGACGAGCCAGTCCGACATCGGCGACCTGACCGTGACCCCCCGGCTGATCCCGGTCGACGGCGATCTCGCCGAGGTGATCTTCGCGCTCGGCGAGGGCGGCGATGTGGTCGCCACC
Source organism: uncultured Ilumatobacteraceae bacterium (assembly GCA_964350535.1). Taxonomy (GTDB): domain Bacteria; phylum Actinomycetota; class Acidimicrobiia; order Acidimicrobiales; family Ilumatobacteraceae; genus CAYGLH01. The sequence goes on along the minus strand of CAYGLH010000277.1, from coordinate 1,601 downwards.
GACCTGTCCGCCACCTACCCACCCGAGGCCGATGCCCTGCCGCAGATCGGCTACCAGCGCTCGCTGACCGCCGAGCCGATCGCTGCGTTCGAACCGACGATGGTGCTCGCCACCGACATCGCCGGGCCACCGCAGGTGCTCGACGATCTCGAGCGCCTCGGCATCCAGGTCGAGCTGATCCCGACCGAGAGTGCTCCGTCCGGGCCGGGCGACAAGATCCGTGCCGTCGCCGACGTGTTGGGGGTGTCGTCCCGGGGCGAGGAGCTCGCCGCCCAGGTCGACGCCGAGATCGCCGCAGCCACGGCGCGCGCTGCCGCGACGACCGAACGCCCGCGGGTCGCAGTCCTGTACATCCGTGGCGAGGACGTCCAGCTCCTGTTCGGTGAGGACAGCGACATCGATTGGGTGGTCGACGCAGCGGGCGCCGTCAACATCGCCGACGGGCTCGGCGTCCTCGAGAACGCCCCGATCAACATCGAGAGCTTCGTCGAGGCCGCGCCCGAGGTGCTGATCGTCACCGAGGACGGGCTGGCGTCGGTGGGTGGCATCGACGGGCTCCTCGCCCTGCCGGGCATCGCCGAGACTCCGGCCGGAGCGGCGGGACGGATCCTCGACTACGACGCGCAGTACCTACTGGGCAACGGGCCGCGCACGGGCCAGTTGCTCGACGAACTGATCACCGACCTCCACGGAGACCTGCCATGACCACCTTGTCCGACTCCACCGACTCGCCGGGATCGGCCGACCAGCACCTCACCGCCGGTCCACCGACGGTCGGAGACACGTCCACCTTCCCGTCGCACGCGGACTACGCCCGGACACTCGTCGCGGGGAGCGGCACGGCATCGCTGTCGACGATCACCCGGTCGGGACATCCCTACACGTCGCTGGCACCGTTCTCCGCCGGTGCCGACGGTGCGCCGGTGATCTGCGTGTCGGAGCTCGCCGAGCACACCCAGAACCTCCGGTACGACCGTCGTGCGAGCTTGCTCGTCACCAGTCCCAACCCCGACGAGGTCGACCCCTTGTCGTTGCCGAGGGTCACGCTCGTCGGCGAGTTCAACCAGATCGAAGCCGACGACGACGTCATCGCCACGCACCTCCGGGCACACCCGCACGCCCGGGGCTACGTCGGCCTCGCGGACTTCGGATGGTGGCAGTTCTCCGTGCTGCAGGCGCGCTACGTCGGTGGGTTCGGCTTCATGGGCTGGGCCGATGCCGCGGGTTACGAGGCTGCCGCACCCGACCCCGTGATCCCCCACGCTGCGCCGATGATCGAGCACCTCAACGACGATCACGCGGACGCCTGCGCGGAGATCGCCCGCGTGTTGATCGGCGTCGAGGACACCGATCGCGCCACCGTCACCGACATCGACCGGTACGGCATGACGCTCGACCTGCGGGACGGATCGGGGGCACTCGTCGCGATCGGCCGGGTCGCCTTCGAGCCCAGCCTCGATTCGCCCGACGACGTCCGGTCGGCGACCGTGCGGCTCGTGCACCAGGCACGCCGAGCGGGTAAGGCCGATTGACACCGACCTGTTGTGACGGCAACACCTCCCGAGTGCCATCCTTGACAGCTATTCGTACCCTCGACACGA
>CAYGLH010000276.1:0-5257 GCA_964350535.1 uncultured Ilumatobacteraceae bacterium | reverse complement strand
GGCCACTGCACGACGAGCTCGTCGCCGTCGCCGAGCGCCCGCCAGCGGTCGAGCATCGCGTCGAGCTCGACGTCGAGCGGTGTCGCCGTGCCGTCGCGCCACGCGAAGTAGATCTGGTTGACCCGCACCTCCGCGGCGTCGAGGTCGGTGAGATGGCGATCGATGACCGCCCGGCCCTGTGGCGTGCGCTTCCGTCCGAGCGTGCTGAACGTGGCGCCGAGGGCGACGCACCCCCAGAACCCGTGCGCCAACTCGAGCGCGTCCTCGATGACGAACGTGTACAGGTCGTGCGGAAGGTCGGCGCCGGCGGCCATCGTCGGCCCGGGCACCACCGAGCGGGGCGGCCGCAACGCGGTCCAGGCACAGCCGCGGCCGCGCCGCATGAAGGTCACGGTCATCGATCGCTCGGCCACACCACGACCGTAGGTCGGGCCGCTCGCGAAACTCGTCGACGTTCCGTGCGGCGCCACCCCGGACGGGCGCGCGAGCAGACTGCAGCCGGGGCGCCGGGTCAGCCGGCGACGTCGGCGATCGCCTGGTCGAGGATCGAGACGCCGAGGTCGAGCTCGGCGTCGGAGACGGTGAGTGGCGGGGCGATGCGGAACACGCCGCCCATGCCGCGCAGGCCGGTGATGTTCATCGAGAGGCCGAGCTCGGCACAGCGTTGGGTGATCGCCGCGCCGAGCGCTGCGTCGGGCTTCTTCGACGCCGTGTCGGCCACGATCTCCAGCCCGACGAGCAGCCCGCGGCCGCGCACGTCGCCGACGCAGTCGTACCGGTCGTGCAGCTCGCGGAGACCGGCCAGCAGCCGCTCGCCCGCCTGCGCAGCTCGCGCCGCGAGCCGGTCGCGGAGGACGACCTCGACGACCTTCAGCCCGACCGCCGCGGGGAGTGGGTCGGAGACGTGGGTGGTGTAGAAGAGGAAGCCGCGCTCGTGTGCCTCCTGTTCGATCTCGTCGGTCGTCAGCACTGCGGCGAGCGGTAGCCCGGCACCGAGCGTCTTCGACAGCGTGAGGATGTCGGGCACGACACCGTCACGCTCGAAGGCGAACATCGATCCCGTGCGGCCCATGCCGGTCTGCGCCTCGTCGAGCACCAGCAACATGCCGCGCTCGTGGCAGCGCGCCCGGAGCTCGGCGAGATACCCCGGTGGCAGCTCGAGGATCCCGCCGGAGGAGAGCACCGGTTCGGCGATGAACGCCGCCGGCGCCCCGGCGCTCTGGCGGTCGATGAGATCGAAGCCGTCGTCGAGCTCCGTCAGCCAGTCGAGACGGCCGGCGCCGTCGGTGAAGCGCGGGCGGTACGTGTTGGGCGCGTAGATCGCCATCGACCCCGCCGGCGCCGGCCCGTGGCCACGACGACCCGCCGAGTAGGTCGCCGCCGCCGCGGAGCCCGTCATGCCGTGCCAGCTCTGGGCGAAGCCGATGACCTCCCATCCGCCCGTCGCCATCTTGGCCATCCGCAGCGCGGCCTCGTTCGACTCCGCGCCCGTCGTGAGCAACAGCACCCGGTCGAGGCCGGGGGCGAGTGCCGCCAACGCCTCGGCGAGGTCGATCACCGGTGGCGACAGCATCCCGGAGTAGAGGTGGTCGAGCCGGCCGACCATGTCGGTGACCACCTCGACGATCTCGGGATGGCTGTGCCCGAGCACGGCGCTCATCTGCCCGCTGGTGAAGTCGAGCATCCGCCGTCCATCGGCGTCCTCGACGTACGAGCCGGACGCTCGGGTGGCGATGAACGGCGAGAACGTCGCCCCGTACCGCACGAGGTGCCGCGTGGCTCGCTCCAATTCGCCGTCGTCCGTCATCGCGCCATCTTCGCACCGGATCGCTCCGGCGGTCTGCGTGAGAGATCCCGGGACGAGCGGGCCGGATCGGTCCCGCAAACGCGCGGACACCTCAGGGCGAGGATCGGCGAGCGCGATAGTCGTCGTACAGCTCGCGCGGCCAGTAGCGGACCGGCGTGATGCCATCGGGCTCGATCAACTCGTCACGCACCCGCGCGTAGTCGTAGCAGTTGAGCTCGTAGCGGTTGCCCCACGGGTCGCTGAGGTCGTACGCCCAGCACATGTCGAAGTCGATGACGTCGTCGGCGACGAGCGGTCGACCTTCCGTCCCGTCGATCCCGCACGGCAGCGACCGGGCGAACGACGCGAACGCCTCCGCCTCGACGCTGAACGCGACGCCGGTCTGCTGGGCGATCATCTCGTGACCGGCGCCGACCTCGAACAGCGCCAGTGTCGTGTCGCCGCCGTCGGCCGAGATCTGCAGCGGGCCGCCGTCGAACCCCGACGCCCAGAAGTCGAAGCGCTCGACGGGCTCGAAGCCGAGGTGTTCGCGGTACCACGCCGCCGCCTCGGCACGGTCGGGCACGCGGATGTGCACGTGGTCGAGTCGCCCGGCCCTGAACTGCGCGTCCCCCGGCATGTCGTCCACACTACGCGGATCACCTCCGAGGACGTTTCGGTCCGTTCGAGTGCGACTGGCGCGATCGAACGGACCGAGAGATGTGTACCGGGGTCCGCGTCGGGGCGGCGGACAGCGCTCAGGCGAGGCCGTGCAGCTCGGACGTCGGAGCGATGCGGCGCAGGCCGCGGTAGGCGGTGGTGGCGCTCCGTCCCTCGTTGACGACGGCGTCGACCTCGTGGGCGATCGGCATGTCGACGCCGAGCTCGTCGGCCAGCTCGCACACGACGCGCACCGACTTGACCCCCTCGGCGACCATGTTCATCTCCTCGGTGATCTGTTGCACCGACTTGCCGAGCGCGATCTGCTCGCCGACGTGCCGGTTGCGGCTGAGCGGGCTGGAGCACGTCGCCATCAGATCGCCGAGCCCGGTCAGCCCGGCGAACGTCATCGGGTCGGCGCCGAGCGCCACGCCGAGCCTCGTCATCTCCGCCAGACCGCGCGTGACGACCATCGCCTTGGTGTTCTCGCCGACGCCGAGCCCCTCGGCCATGCCGACGGCGATGGCGATCACGTTCTTCAGCGCGCCCCCCATCTCACTGCCGACGACATCGGTGTTGGTGTAGACGCGGAACACCTTCGAGGCGAAGATCGTCTGGAGCGAGCAGGCGACGTGCTCGTCGGGCATCGCGATCGCGGCTGCCGCCGCGTACCCCTGCAGGATCTCGCGCGCCAGGTTCGGCCCGGCGAGCACGCCGGCCGGATGGCCGGGGAGCACCTGGTCGATCACCTCCGTCATCCGTAGTCGCGTGCCCTGTTCGAGGCCCTTGGTCAGGCTGACCACCGGGATCCAGGGGCGGAGAGACGGCTTGACCAGCTCCAACGCTTCACGGAATCCATGACTCGGCACACCGACCACGAGCACGTCGGCGTGCCAGACGGCGTCCTCCAACGAGCTCGTCGCGCGCAGCCCCTCCGGCAACTCGAGGCCGGCGAGATAGTCGGTGTTCTCCCGCTTCTCGTTGATCTGGTCGGCGGTCTCGGGCCGGCGCGACCACAGCACGGTGTCCGTGTTCCGGGCCGCCAGGGCGGCGACCGTGGTCCCCCACGATCCTGCCCCGAGCACGGCGACGTGTGCGTTTCGTGCCATCCGTCATCCCCCTTCGTCCGGCGTGGCTGCGGCGAGACTACCGCCGGCGCGCGCGTTCAGAGGCCGCCGGCGACGATCAGTGTCTGGCCGGTGATCCAGCTGCCGGCGTCGCTGGCGAGGAACACCGCCGTCGACCCCATGTCGTCCGGCCGGCCGAGCCGCTGCAGCGGGATGCGCTTCTCGGCCATCGCAGCGAGGCGCTCCTCGTCGGTGTCGAGGGCGGTCATCATCACCTCGGTCGGCACGTACCCCGGAGAGATGCCGTTGACCCTGATCGACGGAGCCAGCTCGAGCGACAGCGTCTTCGTCAGCGAGTTCACGCCGGCCTTCGCTGCACCGTAGTGACCGCTGCCCGGCACGCCGCGGTCGCCGGCGGGTGAGGAGATGTTGATGATGCAGCCGCCGGCGGTCATCCGCTCGGCGGCGACGTTGGAGGCGCGCCAGACCGCCGTGAGGTTCAGCGCGAGACATGCGTCCCAGTCCTCCTCGGGGAGGTCGCGCAGCGATGACGCCACCGGCGAGCCGCCGGCGTTGTTCACCCACACGTCGAGCCCGCCGTACTCGTCGACGGCGGCGTCGGCGAGCGCGTTCAGCGCCTCGCGGTCGGTGACGTCGGTGACGACCGCCGTCGCCCGACCACCGGCGGCGACGATCTCGTCGGCGACGCGAGCGATGCGATCGGCACTCCGGGCGGCGACGACGACGGCGGCGCCCGCAGCAGCGAAGCTCTTGGCGATGCCCTCGCCGATGCCCTGGCCGCCGCCGGTGACGACGGCGACGCGGTCGGTCAGCTCGAATGGTTGCATGGTGGTGTTCTCCTTGTGATGGGGGGTGGAATGGTGGGATCGGTCGGTCGGTCGTCAGGTCGTCTGGGCGATGACCTGCTCGCCGAACTCGTCGAGTCGGTCGAGTCCGCCCGGGCCGGCGAAGAAGAACGCCGGCACCATGACGCGGTCGACGCCGAGGCCGCGCATCTGCTCGACCCCGGGGACGGGGTCGCCCATCTGCACGCCGAACATCGCGTTGATCTCGATGCTCGACGGATCGCGCCCGGCGTCCGAGGCAGCCGACCGCAGTCGGCCGAGCAGCGCGTCGAGCCGTTCGGCATCGCCCTCTCCCGGGAAGTACCCGTCGGCGAGTCGGACGGCCCGGTTGATCGCCGCGTCGGTGTCGCCCCCGACGAGGACCGGGATCCGCTCCTGCACCGGACGTGGGCTGCAGGTCACCGGCGCGAAGTCAACGAAGTCACCGTGGAACTCGGCGTGCGGTCCGGCCCAGAGGGCGCGCATCGCTTCGATGTACTCGTCGTTGCGGGCGCCGCGCCGCTCCCACGGCACGCCGAGCGCGTCGAACTCCTCGCGCAGCCAGCCGACACCGAGCCCGAGCTCGACCCGGCCGCCGGAGATGCGGTCGAGGGTGGCGAGCTCCTTCGCGAGCACCAGCGGGTTGCGCTGCGGCACGATCAGGATGCACGTGCCGAGGCGCAGTGTCGGCGCCGCCGCGGCGGCGAACGCCAGCCAGATCAGCGGGTCGGGGATCGGGGTGTCGGGCTCGGCGGGGATCTTGCCGTCCGCGGTGTACGGGTAGAGCGACTCGATGGTGGACGGGAGGATGACGTGCTCACCGCCCCACACCGATTCGAACCCGGCGGCCTCCGCGCGCCGACAAATGTCGAGGGCGTCGTCCTGTTCGATCCCGATGC
>CAYGLH010000275.1:0-5263 GCA_964350535.1 uncultured Ilumatobacteraceae bacterium | reverse complement strand
CGGGCGCCTCTTCGATGTCGATCGCATCCCACAGGTCCCATGAGCGCACGACCCTTCCCGACGGTTCGAACTCGAGGACGACGTCGCTGATGATGTTGAAGTCCACGGGATCGTCGGGGCAGAACAGGTCGCGCTGGGCGTCGGTCAGCTCGTGGACGGCGGTGCCCAGGACGAGGAAGTTGCCGTCGTCCATCGGCCACGCCTCGTGGTGGAACGACGTGATCTCGACGTCCGGCGTGCTGATCGGGAGCGGGTCGGGGTCGCCGGGGTTGCCGGCCAGCAGCGCGGTGAGGGCGCCGAGCAGGTCGTCGTCGACCACCGCTTCCTGCTCGGCGGCGTCGATCTGCTCGGGGTCGGAGTTGGCGAACTGCCAGTTGCCGACGACGTTGCCGAGCAGGTCGATGTCGCGGACGCCGACCGGCCAGTAGTGCGACGACAGCGTGCCCCACGCGGTGGGCTCGACGCCGCCGACCACGCCGGTGTTCCGGTAGTACCAGACGATCTCGCCGTCGGCGTCGACCGCCATGAGGTATGGCGTGATGTCCCCGTCAGGGGTGACCTCGACGATGGTGACACCCGGCGACGAGCGCTCCGGATCGTTGCTGAACTCGAAGTCGAGGAAGTCGTCCGGCAGCTCGCCCGACTCGAAGGTCGCCTCGGCGGTGGCGATGGTGGTGCCGCTCTCGTCGAGCGCAGCGATCTCCAGGTCGTACGTGCGCTCGGGACGCATGCCGACGACGGGAATGCTGTGCGCGGTGGCGGCCTCGGCCGTGACCGGCACCGTGACCACGTGATCGTCAGAGGTGGCGACGACCTGGACGCGTACGGGTTCGGCGGATTCGACGTCGAGGCCGGCGGCGAGGCTGATGTGCTCGCTCGGGGTCACCGTGACGGTGAGCGCCTCCGGCGTCGCTGCGTCGTCCGGGTCCGCACCGCTGCTGGACGCATCGTCGGCCGAGGCCGCGTCCTCTGCACCGTCGCCCTCGGCATCGTCGCCCTCCGCGGCGGTCGCAGGAGCGCTGGTCCCGTCGGCGCCCGTGTCGTCGGCGCTGCTGGCATCGTCGGTGCAGGAGGCGACCAGCGCCAGCAGGGCGAGGGGTGCGAGAGCGCGGGCGATCGATCGGCGGCGGTGCGGGCACATGGGGAGCAAGTATGGCCCGTCGCGGCCACGCCGCTCACGTTCCCCGGCGTCGTTCGATCCGGTCGGAGCCGGCATCGATGCCGGGCAGTTGCTGCTCCACGAAGCCCTCGGCCGAGGCGACGAGGTCGCCGACGATCGCTTCCAGCTCGATCCAGTCGCGCGCTCGCGGACCCGGGAGGTGGCGGTTGTACGGCTGGTCGAACACGATCACGGTGTTGCCGTGGGCCCGGAGTTGCTCGATGTTGTGGGGTGCGTCGTCGATGTAGGCGTCGGCCTCGACCTCCGGCTTGGCGCCGAGGAAGCAGATGTCGCGGTACGGGATGCGGTTGGCGTCGAGCCAGCTGACGGTGTCGCCGATGGCCTTCGCGTGTCCCCAGTTGACGTACAGGCGGTGGGTGATGACGCGAATCCAGACGCCCGCGTCCGACAGGCGCCACAGCGCGTCGGCCGCTCCCTCGATCATCTGCATCGTCGCCAGCATGTCGTGCTCCATCACCGCCACGCGATGGAGGTCGGCGTACTCGCCCGGTGCCAGTCCCCACTCCTGGAAGTCCCAGGATCGCTCGAGCGTGTAGGTGTCGGGGTCGACGCCGCGCAGTTCGGCGAGGATGTCGCGGAACCGGCGCGTGTGGTCGGCGACCACGCCGTCGAGGTCGACACCGAGGACGAACTGTTCCGTCACGGCCTCCAGCCTGCCAGAGTGGGCCGCCATGACGACACGACCGAGACTCGGCATCGACCTCGACGGCGTGGTCGCCGACTTCAACACGGGCTGGATCGAGCGCTACAACGCCGAGTTCGGTGCATCGCTCGACACCGCCGACGTGCAGATGTGGAACGCCCCGGTCGGGCTGACGCACTTCGCCTCGATGGGGGAGTTCTGGCGCTGGGCCGAGACCTGTGGGGAGGGGGCCACGTTGTTCCGCGTCCTCGAGCCGTATCCCGGTGCGCTCGACGCGCTGCACCGCCTGGCGCGGCGCAACACGATCGTGATCGTGACGACCAAGCCGCACTACGCCCACCACGACACCTTTGCCTGGCTGGCCGAGCATCGGGTGCCGACCGCGGAGGTGCACATCGTCGACGTGAAGCACGAGGTGCCGTGCGACGTCTACCTCGACGACGCCGACCACAACCTGATGTCGATCCGGGCTGCGCGTCCGGAGGCGATGGTCTGCCGCTACGTCCGGCCGTGGAACCGCGCCCACGACGGCGTGGACGACGTCGCCGGCTGGGACGACTTCGAGCGGCTCGTCGCGGCCGGGTGACGATCGCGTGAACGAGCGGTGCGAAGACCTTCCCGGCGGCGCTCCTGCGCTACGGTCCCCGGAACGCAACATGACGAGTGAGAGGTTGTTCATGCGTACACGCAACGTGATCGGTTCGTTCGCCGCGCTGGCCCTGGTGGTCGCGGCGTGCGGCGACGACGACGATTCCGACAGCTCATCCGCCGACACCGAGGCTCCTGCCGAGAGCGAAGCTCCGGCAGACAGCGAGGCGCCGGCAGACAGCGAGGCGCCGGTCGAGACCGAGGCGGTCGCCGAGGAGGAGACGGAGGGCTCGACCAGCGGTGAGGTGCCCGAAGGGTGGCCGGAGACCCTGGTCTTCACCCTGACGCCATCGCAGGAGACGGGCGGGCTCATCGAGACCGCAGCACCGCTCGCCGAGATGCTCTCGGCCGAGCTCGGCGTGGCCGTCGAGGCGCTGGTGCCCACCGACTACGCCGGTGTGATCGTCGCCCTCGAGTCGGGCCAGGCGCAGGTCGCCGGTGGTCTCGGACCGCGCCAGATGGTGCAGGCCGAGGAGCAGGCCGGTGCCGAGCTGATCCTGCAGTCCGAGCGCTTCGGGTCGCTGCTGTACGTCACCCAGTGGTTCACGAACGACCCCGACACCTACTGCGCCGACGAGCCGGTCGCCGACGAGGACGGGTTCCTGTTCTGCAACGGCGTGCTCGACGCCGCCGACGCCTCCGAAGGGCCGATCGGCGAGGACCAGCTGAGCAAGCTGGATGGTCAGACGATCGCCTTCGTCGACCAGGGTTCGACGTCGGGCTACGCCATTCCGGCGCTGCAGCTGTCCGAGGCCGGGATCGATCCGATCGACGGCATCGACGCCCTCTTCGCCGGCGGCCACGACGTCGCCGTGCAGGCCGTGTACGACGGCGATGCCGCCGTCGGTGTGTCGTTCAACGACGCTCGCGGCGAGATCATCGAGACGTCGCCCGACGTCGGCGAGCAGGTCGTCGTGTTCGGCTGGTCCGGCCCGATCCCGAACGACGGCTTCGCCGTCGCCGGCGACCTCCCCGAGGACCTCGTGGCGGCCATCACCGATGCCTTCGTGGCGATCAGCGGCACCGAGGAAGGTGCCGCAGTGCTCAGCGAGCTGTACAACATCGATGCGCTGGTCCCGGTCACCTCGTCCGACTACGACGTGATCCGCGACCTCGAGGTCCAGCTCGGCGACGTCCTCGAGTGATCGAGGCCGGCTAGCGAGCGATCGATGATCCGCTTCCAGAACGCATCGGTCACCTACTCGGGCGGCGTCAAGGCGCTCGACGGTGTCGATCTCGAGATCGGCGACGGCGAGTTCGTCGTGGTCGTCGGTCTCTCGGGAGCGGGGAAGTCGACGCTCGTACGGGCGATCAACGGCCTGGTGCCGTTGACCTCGGGCACGCTCGAGGTCAACGGCATGCAGGTCACCGACCTGTCCCGGCGGGAGCAGCGCGACCTGCGCGCCGAGGTCGGGATGATCTTCCAGGGGTTCAACCTGGTCGACCGCACGACCGTGTTGAAGAACGTCCTGATGGGCCGGCTGCACCGGGTCCCCACGTGGCGCACGCTGGTCGGCCGCTACCCGGCGGAGGACGTCGAGATCGCCGCCCAGGCCCTGGAACGGGTCGAGATCCTGGAGAAGGCGTACGTGCGGGCGACGGACCTGTCGGGCGGCCAGCGCCAACGGGTCGGCATCGCCCGGGCCCTCGCCCAGGAACCGAAGATCGTGCTCGCCGACGAGCCCGTGGCGTCGCTCGACCCGCCGACCAGCCACGTCGTGATGAAGTACCTGCAGCAGATCAGCCGCGACCTGGGCATCACCACGATCGTCAACCTGCACTTCCTCGACCTCGCCACGGCCTACGCCGACCGGATCGTCGGGCTGCGCGCCGGCCAGCTCGTGTTCGACGGGCCGGGAGCGGACTGCGACGAAGCGGTGTTCGAGACGATCTACGGCCGCAGCCTCACCGCCGACGACACGATGGCCAAACAGGCGGCGCTCTGAGCCTGATCTCGTCGATGTGACCACGACGACCGACGACCAACCCGCGACATCGTCGCGCCTGCCGGCCAAACCGGGGCCCTCCGCGTTCGCCATCGTCGGCACGATCGGCGCGATCGCGCTGACGGTCGTGACGGCGCGCAGCGTCGGGTTCTCGGTGTCCGACATCTGGAGCAACCTGACCCGCAAGAACTCGGTGATCGAGGGGTTGCTCTCGCCCGACTTCTCCCAGATCTGGTCGCCCCGGACGCGCAGCGCGTTCGTCGAGACGCTGCAACTCGCCGTGCTCGGCACGGTCTCGGGCAGCTTCGTGGCGCTGCCACTGGCGCTGTGGTCGACCCGGGTGGGCAACCCGTACGGCTGGCTGCGGGCGATCGTCCGCACCTTCAACGGCGTCGTCCGGGCGATCCCCGACCTGCTGTGGGCGCTGATCTTCGTCACCGCCGTCGGCATCGGCGCCCTGAGCGGTCTGCTCGCCCTGTTCTTCTTCTCGCTGGCGGTGACCACCAAGCTCACCTCCGACACGCTCGACGGCATCGACATGGGCCCGGTCGAGGCGGCGCACGCCTCCGGCGCCAGCCATACCCAGATGCTGCGGACGGCGATCGTCCCGCAGATCCTGCCGGCGTACTCGTCGTTCGTGCTCTACAACTTCGAGCTCAACCTGCGGGCGTCCGCCGTGCTCGGCCTGGTCGGCGCAGGCGGTATCGGTCAGCGGATCGAGTTCTTCCGCAACCGCGGCGAGTGGTCGGAGATGTGGGGCATCGTCTTCATGTTCTTCCTCGTCGTGTTCGTGGTCGAGCGGATCTCGGTGTCGCTGCGGAGGCGGTTGGTGTGAGCATCGCCACC
>CAYGLH010000274.1:0-5293 GCA_964350535.1 uncultured Ilumatobacteraceae bacterium | reverse complement strand
CCCCTCCGCGCCCTGGATCGCCAGCAACATCTGGTTCTGCGGCGAGTACCGATGGAACATGCGCGAGGTCGACAGGTACTTCAGCCAGTCGTCGCTGCTTGTCATCGCCGCCAACCGTTCGGTCAACGCCTCGTGGAGTTCGGCGACCACCTTGGTGCGATCGACGCGTGGGCTCATTGGTCAGCGTTCCTCTGACGACACGCGGCACGGCCGGGGGTGGTCGTCGGACTCGACGGAGTCGCACCCCACCGGCACCGGCCGGTCCAATTCCGCCGAGGTCGTGGCCGCAACTGGGGTCGAGCTGGCGGCCGCGGCAGAGGGGTGTCGGCGGCGTTGAGTGGTCGGCGTCCATGGACCCGATCCCGGTGGGCGGGCCTCGACCGGTCGTGGGTTCGGGACCATCGCCGCGAGACGCTTGATGTTCCACCACTCGGGGCCGCGTACATGGGCTGGTGGCAGGTTGGAGTGGATCGTCAAGGCCGTCCCGTATTCGGGGAGCCGCGCCAAGAAGTACGGCACGAGCGCCTCGTTGTTCTTCTGCCCTGAGATCGACCTGCGGCCGCTGCCACCACCGATGTCGTTCGACCAGGAGCGCCGTTCGACCTCTTCGTCGCCGACGATCTTGGAGACGTAGTTCAACGTCGAGTCGTCCGATGCGCCGGGGAAGAACAGCTTCGTGGCGTGGTTCGTCAGCAACGTGTCGGCCCGTTTGCCGTAGGCCTCATGGATCTGGGCGTAGGACTGCCAGATCGTCACCAACTGGATCCCGATCCCCGCACACGTCGAGGACACCTCCGGCAGCCAATCCAACGGCATGTTGCCGGCCTCGTCGATCAGCATCAGCAGTGGCGCCGGGAGCCGCTCGCCGCGCATCTCCCACTCGTACGCCTGCGCCTTCAGATCACTGAGAAGGCCGGCGAGCACCGGCGATAGGCGCTTGTAGTCGTCCAGGGAGACGAGCAGGTACAGCGTGTTGGCTCGCTCACCGTCGTGGCCGGTGTCCATTAGCCAGTCGAGGTCGACCCATTCGCCCTCCCCGTCGAGATCGGTGGCGGCAATCACGTTCGGTTCGAGCCACGGGCCGACCACGGTCTGCGCGGTCGAGTAGACCGACCCGATCATCTTCTGATCGGGCTTGTTCCAGATCGCCGCCAGGTTGCGCGCTGCCGCCTCCGCCGCCGACCGCAACGCCGGATCCTCGTGCGCATCGTCGAGCAGATCCCGAGGAGTGCACGGCGCCTGATGGTTCTTCGGGTCGGGGATGTCCATGTCGAACACCCACTCAGCAACCGACAGCATCGAAGGTGACGGCGACAACGCAGCCGCACCGAGCAGACCGCTGAACAACACCGACCCCTGCGCGGTCCAAAAGCTCATGCCGTCCTCGACCCCGGCCTGGGGCGTCCACGACGCCATCGCCTCTCCGGCCTTGCGGGCACCGACGGCGGTGTGCGCGGTGCGCAACGGCGACCACTTCGCGATCTCTGCGTCGCCGACGGTGATGTGCGACCGCGACGTGGCCAGGAACCCGCCAGGGTCGAACACCCGAACATCGCCGAGTTGTCGGCGGGCCTCGATGGTGGTGTCCATCAGGTCGCGTTTCACCGACAACACGACCGCCGGACCCGCCCAGTCCAACAGGCCCGGCTCAGCGCACTGGGACGTCTTGCCGCAACGCGTCGGCCCACAGATCGCGATCGACGTCACGTCACCTTGCTGGCCGCGGCGCAGCTCGCCGGTCACTCGAGCCCACCATTTGGCGACGCCGCGCTTGTTGTTCGCCGCCCACCGCCGATTCTCGGTCGCCAACATCCAGCGTCCCCACGTCCCGAAGATGAACCGTCCCGGCACCGGGTGGCGCACCATCAACGGTCGCAGCTCGCGTTTGGACGCGAACCGGGCATGCGCATCCACACCGAGGCGCTGACGTCGACCCGACAGGGACCGCCACACCCCCACCGCCGACAACACGACCCACACCAGCGCCGCCACGACCGCCACCGTCGCCGCCCAATAGATCCCCGCGACCGGGATCTGGCCGGCCGTCTCAGGCGGCCACGCCGCGGCCGGATCGGACGGCTCGCCAACCAGATCGGCGATCGCCGCGAACCCGTCGCTGAGACCGGCGTGCAGCACCCCGCCGCCAGTCACCGCGACCGCGACCACAGCACCCAGCCACACCGACACACCGATCCCGACACCGACGACGATCGCCGCGATCAACATCTGTTCCCACGGCGACGTCGGCGCCGAATTCGAAGGCTCCGTACCCATGGCGCCCACACAGCCCGAACCGCATCCCGGAAACCCCCCCAGATCCGGCAGTACCCAAACAAATCTCAGAAGTAACCCGACCTCAACCCCCCGGAAACCCCCCCAGATCCGAAAAACGCCCTGCGCAACGGCCATGTCCGCCCGACCTCGCGGAAACCGATGGTCGCCGTCAACTGGGGGGTTTTCCGGGATGGGCGAAGCAGAAGGTGGACCTCGACCAACCGCCACACCCACCACGAGCAGAGGTCCAATCCATGCCCCGAAGCGTCATCTCCACTCAGCTCGAACGTCAGCTCGAACGGTGCCGCTCACCACACCGACACCGCACCATCACCGCCCGCTGGGCTGGCACGAAACCGGCCCTCGCCGGCCTCAGCATCGACGACATCCTCACCTGCTGCGAAGCCGGCAGCACCGACCAGAACCCGATCATCGCTGCCCTCATCGAGCTCCACCAAGCAGGCGACAGCGACGCCTCCACCGTGCTGATGAGCGCGTGTGCCCCAATGGTCGGCGCCGCCGCACGCAAGACCTCGACCGGCAGGGTTCCCGCCGCGACTATCGACACCACCTGGGCGGCACTCGCCCACGTCCTCGCGACGATCAACCCCGACACGGCGACCGATCCACACGACGCGGACGAAGAGATACTCCTGAGAGTGATCGGGCTCCGGTTCGGCCGCTGCCGCGGAAGACTCGGTCGAGGTGAACGACAGTTCAACCGGCACGAACACGTCGGAGCGCTCCCCGAGCGTGCAGGCCACAGTGACGTCGAAGACTCAGCGATCGCGAACGTGGAACTCGACCGCATCGCCGCAGCCGTGAACCACGGCGTCGTGCCAGCCGACAGGTGGCAGCAACTCGTCGCCCGCCGCCTCAACGCCAACCACACCGCACCGGCGTCGCCACGCGAACGCGTCGCGATCCATCGCACCGCCCGCCAACTCGCCCGCCTGGTCGACCATGTCGCCGCATGACGACAACCGACTGGTCGTCATGTGGGGGGCCAAAGGAGGCGTCGGCACGACCGTCACCGCGGCGGGCACCGCGCTCGGCGACCCCGACCCCGTCTTGCTCGTCGACCTCGACGGCGACACCGCAGCAGTCCTCGGCGTCACACCGGTCGACCTCGGCCTCAAGGCATGGCTCGCCTCAGAGGCCGAACCCGACCGGCTCATCGAGTTCATCGAACCAGTCGCCGACAACACCACCCTGCTCCCCGCCGGCCACGTCGACCCCGACAGCGGCACCTATCGCCCTGAACGACTCGACGAACTCGCTGCATGGCTCCGATCACGACCACACACCGTCATCGTCGACGCCGGCACCGGCACCCCACCCCCACAACTCACCAGCGTCGCTCACACCAACACCCTGGTGACCCGCAACGACTACCTCGCGCTCACCAACGCCTGGCGCAGCCCAATCACCCCCGACAACATCGTGGTCGTCCACGACCCAACCCGCTCCCTCACCGTCGCCGATGTAGAAGCGACCCTCGGCGCACCAGTCGTCGCGACCGTCGAGGTCGACCCCTCGAGCGCTCGAGCCGTCGACGCCGGTCTGTTCACCGCACGAAACTCACTGACCCGCGCAACCGCCGCGATCACCGGCCACCGAGTCGTCGCCGACGAACCAGCACCCACCCAGGCCACCGCAACGCCTCCACCCGAGATCGACTACGGCATGAACTGGCAGGACCCCACTACCGGCGACACCTGGCGAGTCAGCTACGACCCCGGCACCGGCACCTTGCATGCGTTCAACAACCACACCTGGCAACGCGAACCGCTCGGCCAGTTCCCCGACCAAGCCGCCGTCGAGGTCGCCCTCGAAGGCTGGGGCACCCGGCATCGCGACGCCGACGGCCTCAACTGGGTCCATGAACAAGCGGGAACCTCCCAGCCCTCCGGCCCCACGGTGCCCGGCGACCCCGCACACGGCGACCGGATCGACCTGCTGGCGATGATGAACCCAGACCCGCCCGAACCCGGAGCCGACACCGACATGTACCCGACCATCCAGCACCCGTCACCCTGATCGCCCCCGAGCAACGACCAATGGAACGCTCGGGGTGGGTGGTCGGGAGCTCTGGGCGTTGCCCTCTGCGGCAACGCAGGGCACGTGATGAAGCCGATTCCCGTCGACCCCGGGTTCGTGGCCCGGTTCCCGCGACGGCTGTGGCACCTTCAGCTGGCAGGGCGACGACGGGCCACGCTGAAGGTCTCAGCCGCCCAGACCAATGTCGAAGTCCGGTCCGTCCGTTGCCGGCGGTCTGCGGTTCATCAACTCGGCCAGCGACCGGTGCGGCGAGAACGTCGACATCGGGGTCGTCAGCGGCTCGAACGCTGCGATCCAGTCGTCACCGCGAGCGGCCCACTCCGAAAGGTCCATTCCCTCCGGTGGCGTCACGTTCTCCACCGAGGCGACGTCGCGCTCCTCGAGCAGCCCGACCAGCTTGGTGGCACCCTTCGCGCCGGATTCGGACGGGTCACAGTCGAAGCACACCGCGACGGCGACGTCGCTGTCGCGGCTGAAGCGGGCAATCTCATCAGCGACGCGGGCGTCGGGGTACATCGACCCCAGCACCGCCACCGCGGCGAACCCGGCCTGCGCGGCGATCATCGCGTCCGGGGCGCCCTCAGCGACCACCAGCAGCCCGCGACGGGTCGGCGCCGACGATGCAGGGCGCATCCACGCCACCCGCGGATTCGACGCCCACTTGCGGGCCGGGTTGTCGTACTTGTCGCGTCCGGGGGGCGGCTTGATGAAGCGTGCCTGGAAGTAGGTGATGTCGCCGGCACGACTCAGCGCCGGGAACACCGCGGCGGGCCACCCCGCCGGAAGGCCCTTCTCACGAGGCAGGAACCGGCGGCCGGGGTCGGCACCGACCCGATTGGTGCGCAGCACCTCCTCGCCCAGCCCACGGTTGTGCAACCAGCTCCGCACCTGCTCGCCCGAGCTGGTCCACAACAGCTTCTCGCAGCGTTCCACATACACCACTGCCTCGGTCGAGGGC
>CAYGLH010000273.1:1820-5297 GCA_964350535.1 uncultured Ilumatobacteraceae bacterium | reverse complement strand
TCTACTGCAACGTCGTGTCGACGTGCTACGAGCTCGCCGACCTCGACCGAGCTGCGCAGTGGAGTGATGCGGCGATGCGCTGGTGCGCCACGCTCGCCGAAGGTCGGATGTATCCCGGGCTGTGCCGCGTCTACTCGGTGGAGCTGGCGGCGCTGCGCGGCGACTGGGACCGCGCCGCGGTCGAGGCTGCGCGCGCCTGCGGCGAGTTGACTGCGTTCGACCCGCGCTACGCCGGCGAGGCGTTCTACCAACTAGGTGAGATGCGTCGCCGACGGGGCGACGCATCCGAGGCCGAGGAGGCCTTCGTCCGCGCCAACGAGCTCGGCCGGACGCCACAGCCTGGACTGGCACTCCTCGCCCACCAGCGCGGCGCCACCGCCGAGGCGGTCGCGATGCTTCGGGCGTGCACCGGCGGCGCCGGCGACGCCCCGCTCCCCCACTCGCTGCTGCTTGCGGAACTGTGCGCGCTCGAGGCAGCGGCCGGGAACGCCACGGGGGCCGACGCGGCCGCCGACGCCCTCACCCGTCTGGCGTCCGCGCAGCCCGGCGAGGTGATCCAGGCGATCGCTGCCGGCGCCGCCGGCCGGGCGCTACTCGCCGGTGGGGACGCCCCCGGGTCGCTGGAGCTGCTGCGCGACGCGGCCGATCGGCTCGCCGAGTTGCGCATCCCGTACGAGTCCGCTCGGCTGCGCCTGGCCGCCAGCCACGCCGCCGCGGAAGCGGGCCGATACGAATCGGCGCTGGCCGAAGCTCGTACTGCGACGCGGACGTTCGAGCGGCTCGATGCGCTCGACCGCGAGGAGGCGGAGAACTGGACGGCGACGCTGGCACAGCGGTCCGACCCCTCGCCGCCCGCCGAACCGGTGGGCGCGCTCACCGAACGCGAGTCGGAGGTCCTCCAGCTGGTGGCCGCGGGGATGACCAATCGCCAGATCGCCACCGACCTCTCCCTCAGTCCGCACACCGTGAACCGCCACCTCACGAACATCTTCACCAAGATCGACGTCAACAGCCGCGCCGCCGCCACCGCCTTCGCCTACGAGCGGGGGATCGTCGACCGCTCCCGCCAGGAGGAACACCGATGAACTTCACCAGCGTCGTCCCGGTCCTGCGGACCTTCGACACCGCCACCGCCACCGACTTCTACGTCGGCTACCTCGGTATGACGGTCGACTGGGAGCACCGGTTCGAGCCGGGGCTGCCGCTCTACCGCCAGGTGTCGCGCGGCGACCTCCGGTTCCACCTCACCGAGCATCACGGCGACAGCACGCCGGGAGCGGTCGTCTACGTGTACATGACCGCGGTTCGAGCGTTGCACGCCGAGTTGCTCGAGCGAACGGCGCTCGGCAACGTTCGTCCCGCCTTGGAGTCGGGCGAGGGCCGCACGGAGTTCGAGGTCACCGACCCGTTCGGCAACCGGCTGCGGTTCGGCGAGCTCGACGCGTAGCGCACCCGTGCGGACGCGGCACCGAATGGCGCATTCGTGCGATGCGCTCGCGGGGCCGCATCCCTACCGTCGGGTGCATGGGGATCTCCACGCAGCCCGCAGACGCAGCCGGTCACGAGACGTTCAGCATCGACGTCGCCACGGCACAGGCCTACGAGGACCACTTCGTTCCCGCGATCTTCGCCACCTGGGCGCCCATCCTGCTCGACGCGGCCCGCGTCGACGCTGGTGACCGGCTGCTCGACGTCGCTTGTGGCACCGGCATCGTGGCCCGTACCGCGTGCGATCGGGTGGGACCGTCCGGCTCGGTCACCGGCGTCGATCTCAACCCGGCGATGCTGACCGTCGCGGCGCGAACGGGTGCTGCGGTCACCTGGCGAACCGGTGATGCCGACGCGCTGCCGTTCGACGACGAGCAGTTCGACGTGACCGTCTGCCAGATGGCGATGATGTTCTTCCCGGACCGCCGTGGCGCGCTCCGCGAGATGCGTCGCGTCACCCGCCGCGGCGGGACGGTGGCAGTGCTCGTGCCGGCCTCGCTCGACGACCAGCCGGCATATGGCCGCTTCGTCGAGATCGCGGCGTCGCAGGTCGGCACCGAGGCACAGTCGCTGCTGAGCACGTATTGGAGCTGCGGCGACCGGGACGAGCTGGTGGAGTGGCACCGGGCGTCGGGTCTCGAGGTCGACACGGTCGAGACGACCTCCGGCCCGGCGCGGTTCGCCGATGCGGCCGACTTCGTCCGCACCGAGGTCGGCGCCTCGCCACTCGCGGAGCGCATCGATGCCACGACGCTCGACCGGCTCTGCGCGATCGCATCGGTCGAGATGGCGGAATGGGCCACGGCCAACGGCTTCGAGATCCCGCTGCGCTGCCACGTCGTCGTCTCGGGACGCGCCGACTCGGTGCGCTGAGTCGCGCTCACGGGCGACCCGGCGCACCGAGCGTCAGCGTCCTGGGAGGAGATCAGGCGCCGAGAGCAGCGGCGGTGCCGTCGACCTCGACCGAGCTCTCGGTCGCGGTGCCGTCGGTGTCACCGGTGTCGTCGCAGTTCTCGCCGCCGTGACCACCCGGGCCTCGGCGGCGCTGCTCCTCGCCCGTCGTGGCCGACGGGTCGCCGGTGGTGCCGTCGTCCGTGCCGGTGTCGTCGTCGCCGGTGTCGTCGGTGCCGGTGTCGTCGCCCGTGCCGGTGTCGCCGTCGCTGGTGCCGTCGTCCGTGTTGCTGCCCTCGTCGGTCGACTCGTCGGTCACCGTCTCCTCGACGGTGGTGTCGTCGGTGTCGGTGTCGGGCGACTGTGCGTTGGCGAGCCCGACCGCTCCGACCGACAGCAGACCGGCGATGCCGAGGCCGGCGAGGTTGCGGGAGGTGAGGTACTTCATGGTGGATGTCCTTTCGGGGTGTTGGTTGCTGTGGGACACCCCCGATGCAACGCGCCGCACCCGACAGCAACCCGGGAACGACCTGTGAATCCGCTCGGAGTCGCGCTTCGTCCGATTCACAGCCAACTCTCAGGTTGGCCTGACATGCTGACGCCATGTCCGGACAGCACCTCCTGATCGTCGACGACGAGGACAACCTGCGCTCGATGCTCTCCGCCGCGCTCCAGCACCACGGCTTCTCCGTGTCGACCGCCGAGAACGGACGAGAGGCGCTCGATCTGATCCCGAACGAGCGCCCCGACCTGGTGCTGCTCGACGTGATGATGCCCGACCTCGACGGGTTCGAGGTCTGCCGACGCCTGCGCACCGCGGGCGACCGCACGCCGGTGCTCTTCCTCACCGCCCGCGACGCCACCGACGACAAGGTGCGCGGACTCACGTTGGGCGGCGACGACTACCTCGAGAAGCCGTTCAGCCTGGACGAGCTGGTGGCGCGCGCCACGGCGATCTTGCGCCGCACGGGCGACGGCACCCAGCACGGCAGCGTGTACGCCTGCGCCGACCTCGAGATGGACGTCGCCGCACACCGCGTCCAGCGGCGCGGCGACGACATCTCGCTCTCGCCCACCGAGTACAACCTCTTGCGATAC
>CAYGLH010000273.1:0-1810 GCA_964350535.1 uncultured Ilumatobacteraceae bacterium | reverse complement strand
GCCGAGCACTGTCCAAGGCGCAGATCCTCGACCACGTGTGGAAGTACGACTTCGGCGGGGATGGAGGTGTCGTCGAGACCTACATCGGCTACCTCCGACGCAAGGTCGACCACGTCGATCCGAAGTTGATCCATACGATCCGCGGCGTCGGGTACGCCATCCGCGAGCCCTGAGCGTTGGTGCCGTCATGTCGTTGCGCGCTCGTCTCCTCGCCGGCCTCGGTCTCGTCGCCGTCGTCCTCATCGTGGTCGCCACGCTGATCACCCTGTCGACGCGCAACCAGCTGATCGCCCAGGTGGACGACCGTCTCGCCACGCTGGCACCGCCTGGGCCGGTCGACCGCGGACCGGTCCCCGACGCCGACTTCGACTTCCCCGAGACGCCCGAGGTTCCCGATGGTGGCGCCGCCCGCCCGGAACGGTTCAGCGAGGTCTACGAGGGCGTCGTCGGCGAGGACGGCGAGCTGCGCACGCGCTTCCGTCCCAACGTCGACGGCCAGTTCGGCGCACCCGTGGTCGACGCTGGGGACGTGCCGGCCGACGGGCAGCGCTACTTCACCACCGACAGCGACGACGGTGAGCACACGTATCGCGTCCTGGCGACGGCGATGGACTCCTCGACCTGGATCGTCGCGGTGCCGATGGACGACGTGCAGTCGACGATCTCCCGCCTCGTGATCGTCGAGCTGATCGGTGCCGCGGTGATCCTCGCCGCCCTCGGCACCGTCGGGTGGTGGGTGATCCGGCTCGGGGTCCGACCGATGAAGGAGATGACGGCCACCGCGACGAAGATCGCCGACGGCGATCTCGACGTGCGAATCCCCGACTCGCAGCCGGGCACCGAGTCCGGCGAGCTCGCCGATGCGCTCAACGGGATGCTCAACACGGTGCGCGGCGCGCTCGACGAGCGCGCCGCGTCCGAGGCACGGCTCCGCCGCTTCGTCGCCGACGCATCGCACGAGCTGCGCACCCCGGTCACCACGATCCGCGGCTATGCCGAGCTCTATCGCCACGGTGGGCTCGCCGCACCCGGCAACCTCGACGACGCGATGCGGCGGACCGAACAGGAAGCGGTGCGGATGGGCCGTCTCGTCGACGACATGCTGACGCTGGCCAAGTTCGACGAGGAACGTCCACTGGCGCTGACCGACGTCGACCTCGCCACACTCGTGCGCGACGCTGCCGCCGACGCGCGTCTGGCGACCCCCGGCAAGCCCATCGAGGTCGAGGCCGGCCAGCCGGTCGTCATCGAGGCCGACGAGGACCGTCTCCGTCAGGCGCTGGCCAATGTGGTCGGCAATGCCGTCGTGCACACCGACGTCGACGCACCGGTGCGGATCGGGTGCGGGCTCCAGGACGGGACCGCCGTGATCACCGTGGCCGACGACGGGGCAGGTATGCCCGCCGAGGTCGCCGAGCGCATCACCGAGCGCTTCTACCGCGCCGATCCCGCTCGGTCGCGCGCTCGCGGTGGGAGCGGGCTCGGGCTGGCGATCGTCGAGGCGATCGTCGGGGCGCACGGCGGCACGATCACGATCGACACCGCCCCGGGCTCCGGCACCACGGTCCGCCTCCGCTTCCCCACCACCCCCTGACGTCTACGGGTCCGATCCCGGGCCGGCGGGCCACCATCCGACCCCCAAACCACGACCGACGTTTGCGGGGCCGATACCGGGCAGGCCACCCACCATCCGACCCACAAACCGCACGACCGACGTTTGCGGGGCCGATACCGGGCCGGCCACCCACCATCCGACCCCCAAACCGCACGACCGATGCTTGCGGGGCCGATACCGGGCAGGCCACCCACC
>CAYGLH010000272.1:0-5320 GCA_964350535.1 uncultured Ilumatobacteraceae bacterium | reverse complement strand
ACGTGCGGCCAGCGTCGCGCTGAGCGCGACATCCCCACCAGATTTCGGACCGGGCCCGCACCCCCTCCCGAAACGTGCGGCCAGCGTCGCGCTGAGCGCGACATCCCCACCAGATTTCGGACCGGGCCCGCACCCCCTCCCGAAACGTGCGGCCAGCGTCGCGCTGAGCGCGACATCCCCACCAGATTTCGGACCGGGCCCGCACCCCCTCCCGAAACGTGCGGCCAGCGTCGCGCTGAGCGCGACATCCCCACCAGATTTCGGACCGGGCTGGGGGAATCTCAGTGCGAGCGGGGTGGGTCGATCGGTTTGACTGGGGCGATGGAGGACATCGACGTCCGGCACACCGAACCCCACGAGCTGCTCGAGGTGACGAATGCCAAGGGCACCGCCCTGCTCGCCCACCCGATGACGCAGATCTTGTTCGACGAGGGCCGCGCCTCGTGGGAGGGGACGGCGTCGATCTCGGCGTGGGACCGCGACCGCTGCGTCGGCCACGTCGGCGCCTACGCGTTCGACGTCACGGTGCCGGGCGGCGCCCGCCTGCCGATGGCGGGGGTCACCCGCGTCGGCGTCGTGTCGACCCACACCCGGCGAGGTCTGCTCCGGCGCATGATGGACCAGACGTTGCGCGAGGCCAAGGCCGCCGGCCAGTCGGTGGCGTCGCTGTATGCCAGCGAGACACCGATCTACCGACGGTACGGCTTCGGCCTGGCCTCCGAGCGTGCCGCGGTGGAGATCGACACGCGCGCCGCCCGGCCGCTGCGCGTCGGCGCTCGCCACGGCGCGATGCGCCTGCTGGACGTCGACGAGGTCGCCACGACGCTGCCGGCCGTCTACGACCGGGCGGCCCGCGTCCGGCCGGCGACCATCGGCCGCGCGCCCTGGATGTGGCAGCGGATCCTGAAGGGCTTCGATCGCGCTGCCGACGAGGTGATGGCGCCCGGCAAGTTCGTCGCGGTGCACTCGACCGACGGCGTGGACGACGGCTACGTGCGCTACAAGGTCGAGTGGGCCGAGGAGTTCAGCGACAACCCGACGGGGGTGGGCGTCGTCCACGAGCTGTGGGGCGCCACCCCGGAGGTCGATCTTGCACTATGGGACTACCTGCTCGGCATCGACTTGATCACCCGCTGGCGGGGCGAGGAACGTCCGGCGTCAGAGCCGGTTGCACAGGCGATGCTCGACCGCCGCGCGTCGCGCACCCTCAACGTGTTCGACGATCAGTGGGTCCGACTCCTCGACGTCGATGCGGCGCTGCGCGCCCGCAGCTTCGGCCCGACCGACCGCGCCGTCGTGGTCGAGGTCGACGACCCGATGTTCGCCGACAACCGGGGCTGCTGGTCGGTCTCGTCCGACGGCGCCGAGCGCTCGGACGCCGCACCGGATCTGAGCGTCGGCGTCGACGTGCTGTCGGCGCTCTACCACGGTGGCCAGCGCTGGCGCGACCTGGCCGCGATCGGAGCGGTCGAGCCACACGGCACCGATCCGGCCCGCACCCTAGCTCGCGCCGACGCGCTGTTCAGCAGCGACCGGGCACCGTTCTGCGGCACCGGCTACTGAGCCGAAGGTCGGGCCGTCCACCGCAGCGGGTCAGCTCGCGGGCTGCATCTCGGCGACGATGAGCTTGGCGTCCACCCGCGGCTGCCACGTGATGCGATCGCTGAGTCCATAGCTGTCCAGCACCCGCAGCAGGTAGACCTGCAGCGCTTCGTCGTACGCACGCTGGTACACGTCGTGGTAGAGCGCCTCACGGGCCTCGACATCGGTCTCGGTCCGGGCCTCGTCGATCCAGGCTCCCAGCTCCGCGTCGCTGTTGGACGATCCGATCCCGTCCCGGTGGAACAAGGCGCTGAGGGTGCGGTCGGCGTCGAACAGCTCGTTGGAGGAGTTGAGGAAGACCGCGTCCGGACGGACCTCGCGATCACTCCAGGCGTCGAGCCACGCCCCGAACTCGAGGATCTGGACGTCGACGTCGAGCCCGGCGTTCTCCCAGTAGCCGGCGACCGCCTCGACCGTCTCCGCGTCCTTCAGCCATCGGCCACTCGTGCCCACCAGCTGGATGGTCTCGTCCACCACCCCGGCCTCTTCGAGCAGTGCGGTGGCCGCCTCCGGATCGTACGGGTAGGGCTCGAGGTCGGGGTTGAAGCCGAAGTGGGTCTCGGCCAGGACCTGTCCCTGGTCGAGCTCGGCGTAGCCGGCGAAGAGCGCGTCGGCGAGCGCCTGCTTGTCGACGGCCAGGTTCAGCGCTTCCCTGACGCGGGGGTCGGCGGTGATGCCGTCATCGGCGTCGAGGGTGATGACCGGGTGCTCCAACCCGGCGACCGACACGGCCTGTGGTGCTGCGCTCTCGTCCTCGGGCGCGAGGTTGGTGATCAGGTCGTAGTCCCCCGACAGCAGGCCGGCGACACGGCTGGCGTACTCGGGAACGAAGCGGATCGTCACGTCGTCGACGTCGGGGGCGCCGTCGCGGTGGTCGGGGTTCGCCTCGAGGAGCACCTCGACGCCGGGCTGGTACTCCACGAAGCGGTACGGGCCCGTCCCCACGGGATGGTCGGCGATGTCGTCGCGCTCGACCGCAGCCGAGTCGAGGATCTTCATCCAGTACAAGCGCGCCGGGAGGATCGGGTCCGGTCCCGTCGTGGTGATCTCGACCGTCGACTCGTCGATCGCTTCCGCGCCGGCGAGCGTCGAGTAGAAGCTGCCGTACTGCTCGCTCTCCGTGCCGAGCGCGATCACCCGGTCGATCGTCGCGACCACGTCGTCGGCCTCGAGCGTCGAGCCGTCGTGGAACACCACCTCGGGTCGGAGGGTCACTCGCCACGTGGTCTCGTCGACCTGCTCGGGCATGTCGGCGGCCAGGCCCGGCACCAGCGCGCCACTGGCGTCGCGGGCGGTGAGCGCCTCGTAGACGTTGTCGTTCACCGCTCGTTCGCCGCCATCGTCGGCGATGTGCGGGTCGAGCGTGGTTGGCTCGGACCCGATGGCGAGGACGACACCGAACTGGTCGCCGCCGGGCGCGTCGGCCGTGTCGCCGGTGCCCGCGTCGCCCGACCCGACGGACGCCTCGGTGGCGGAGGAGGCGCCGGCGGTGTCGGCGGTGTCGGACCCGCCCGAACCGTCATCGTCGTCGCTGCCGCAGGCGACGAGACCGAGCGCGGCCACCGTCACACCTCCCAGCAGGCGCAGCGTCACTCCTCGGGACGCCTGGTGGCCTCCCCGCTCTCCACTCGTGTGCTCCATCGCTCTCCCCGACATTCTCTTGTGGTTGATTGTCCAACTGTATACAGTCGACGACATGACCATACGCGACCTCCACCCGCCTCGCAAGGACCTTGTACGCGTGGATCTCGGACCCGTGCGCGTGGCCGCTCACCGCAGGGGCACGGGGCGGCCGAGCATCGTGTTCGTCCACGGCTCGCTCGACGACCACCACACCTGGGATGCGATCGCCGACGAGCTCGGCGACTTCGCGACGGTCGCCTACGACCGCCGCGGCCACGGAGCGAGCACAGATCTCCCGTCCCAGGGATCGATCGTCGAGGACGTGGACGACGTCGTCGCGCTGATCGGCGCCTGCGCGCTCGAGCGGCCACTCGTCGTCGGCCACTCATACGGCGCCTGCATCGCGATCGCCCTGGCCGGCCGCCGGCCCGATCTCGTCGGCGGCCTCTACCTTCATGAACCGCCGCTGTTCGCACTCCTGGACGACGATGACGGACGCGACGTGCTGCGGGCTGCGAAGCGGGAGATGGCGACAGCCGCCGAGCTGGCGGAGTCGGGCGAGATCGAAGCGGGGACGCGGCACTTCGTGGAACACGTCGCGTTCGGCGCCGGTAGTTGGACCGACCAGTTCGACGCGTGCGAGCGATCGAAGCTGATCGCACACATCGACACCTGGCTCGACCAGTCGAGGGATCCCGATCGGCTCGCCGTCGACGTCGGCGCGCTCGTCGGCCGCGATCTCCCGATCGTGTTGTCGTGCGGCGCGTCGACCCTGCCGGCGTTCGCCGGCGTCACCGATCGCATCGCGGTGACGCTGCCGTCGGCGAAGAGGGTGGCCATCGAGGGAGCCGGACATGGCGCTCCCCGAACACACCCGGGCGCGATCGCCGAGGCGATCCGGGCGCACCCAGCGCTCGGCTGATCGACCGGGCCCGGTCCGGGCGTGGCAACATGGTGGGCCGCGATGGCGACCACACACGACCACCAGCCGCTGCGCCACCGCTCGCTCCGCGAGGTCGTCGCTGACGAGATCGTGGCTCGCATCCTCGACGGACGATGGCCGGCCGGGTCACATCTCGTCGAGCAGGACATCGCCACCGAGATGGGCGTGTCGCGCAACACGGTGCGCGAGGCGGCCCAGGACGTCGCCGCCACCGGGCTCATCACCGTGGTGCCGCGGCGCGGCACGTTCGTCGCCGAGATCGATCATCGCGACCTGCTGGAGCTCCTCGAGGTCCGCACCGTCCTCGAGTCGCTGGCGTCGTCACGCGCCGCCCGTCTGCACACCGCCGACGACCTCGCGGAGATCGAGCGGACGGTCGCGGACGGCACGGCCGCCGCGGCGCGCGACGACATCGTGGCCGAAGCCGCGTGCCACCACCGGTTCCTCGCAGCGATCGATGCCGCGGCCCACAGCGCACACCTCGCCGCCGCACTCGAACCGGTGCGGAGGAAGTCCGACCTGATCTACACGCTGCTGGCGATCGAGCGCCGCCGGGTCAGTTGGGACGACCACGATGCGATGGCCGCGGCCATCGCATCGGGCGACGAGGAGCGGGCCGCGACGACGGCGACGCTCCACCTGCGGTCCCTGCGGACCGAGCTGGAGCGCGACCTGACGGACCCGACGTGACGATCGTGGTGATCAGGGACCGGAGAAGACCCCGTCCTTCACGGTGTCCTCACCGGCGTAGTAGCTGACCTTGGGGTCGTAGGACTTGGCGGCCTCTTCGGCGTCGCCGACTTCCTTGCGCCCGACGACCATCCAGTGCACCTCGTCCGGGCCGTCGGCGAGCCGCAACGTGCGCTGGCTGGTGTACATGTCGGCCAGCGGGGTCCACTGCGACACGCCGGTGGCGCCGTGCATCTGGATCGCCTGGTCGATGATCTCGCACACGCGGATCGGCACCATCGCCTTGACCGCGCTGACCCACACCCGGGCCTCGGCGTTGCCGAGCTCGTCCATCGCCTTGGCCGCGGTGAGCACCATGCGGCGCATCGATTCGATCTCGATGCGCGCCTTGGCGATCGTCTCGGTGTTCCCGCCGAGGCGCGCCAGCGGCTTGCCGAAGCCCTCGCGGGTGAGGCCGCGCTT
>CAYGLH010000271.1:1714-5331 GCA_964350535.1 uncultured Ilumatobacteraceae bacterium | reverse complement strand
ACCTCATCCACCTCGACATCGACGGGCTGGCGATCCATCGGGCGGATCGTCCCGACGAGGTGACGACGCCGCACGAGCAGCGGCTGCTGGTGAAGATCCACGACGAGCCCACCGGGCTGCGGCCGGGTGCCGTCGTCGGGCTTCGCCTCGCGGGTGCCGACGTGCACCTCTTCGACGCCACCACGGGCGCGGCCCTCGCTCCGGCGCCCGTACCGGCCTGATCCCCCCGACCCGACGGGACCCGGCGCGCACCCTCCGCGCCGGGTCTCATCGGTCGGCGAGGAGCCGGGAGCGGTACCGTCGGGGCGATGTCGGTCGAGGACCTGGCGCCGTCGCCCACACCCGCTGCGGCGCAGCGCAAGCAGCTCGGCGCGTGGTACACGCCGGAGGAGCTGATCGCGATCGTCGTCGACGGCGCGATCGACGCGAGCTGGGTGTCGCGGTACGACCGCCCGATCCGCGTGCTCGACCCGGCGTGCGGCGACGGCCGGTTCCTCCGAGCAGCACGGCTCGCGATCGAGTCGCTCGGTGGTCGGTGCGAGACGGTCGGCGTCGATCTCGACCCGGCGGCGGTCGAGGCGGCTCGACGGCACGCCGATGCGGCGCATGTCGGCGACGCCCTCGGTCGCGACTGGGCGACCGACGGCTACGACCTGGTCGTCGGCAACCCGCCGTTCCGTTCCCAGCTCGCCGCGGCGACGGCACGCGGTGGCGCGAGCGTGCACGGTGGCGGTCCGTACGCCGACACTGCGGTCGAGTTCCTCGCCCTGGCGGCGACGCTCGCCGCCGGGTCCGGAGGGCGCCTCGCATTGGTCCTTCCCGAGTCGTTGCTCGCGTCGCGCGACGCCGGGCCGGTGCGCCGTGAGCTCGACGCACGGTCCACCATGTTCTGGTCGTGGACCGCTGACGATCATCGCTTCGATGCCCAGGTGCGCGTCTGCGCACTCGCCTTCGACTTCGGCGAACCCTGTCGGGGGCAGCCCCCGTCGAGGTCGAACTGGTCGCACGTCGTCAACGCCGATCGAGGGGTACCCCGGCTCGACGGCCTGCGGACCGACGGGCTCGTCGGCGACCGTGCACGGCTCAACGCCAACTTCCGCGACGAGTACTACGGGCTCGTCCCCGCCGTCGTCGACGACGCGGGCGGGCCGCCGCTCATCACCAGCGGGCTGATCGATCCCGGTGTGTGCCGCTGGGGGCGTCGCCGCGTGCGGTTCGCCAAGCGCGACTTCGAGCGTCCGACCGTGGTGCTCGAGCGGCTCGATCAGCGGATGCGGGCGTGGGCTGAGACGCGGCTCGTCCCGAAGGTTCTCGTCGCCAACCAGACGTCGATCATCGAGGCCGTGGCCGACGCCGACGGCCGATGGCTGCCGGGCGTCCCCGTCGTCGCCGGGTACCCGGTGGCGGACGTCGACCCGTGGGAGCTCGCCGCCGTGCTCACCTCCCCCGTCGCCACGGTGTGGGCGTGGCACGAGCAGGGCGGCACCGGGTTGTCGGCGCACACGATCCGCCTCGGTCCCGAGCTGTTGTCGCGGCTGCCATGGCCACGGGGCGGGTTGCACGAGGCGGTCGACGCGCTGCGCGGTGGCGACGTGCTCAGCTGTGGCACGTTGGTGGACGCCGCGTACGGCCTCGGTCCGGATGCGGCGCGAACAGGCTGGTGGTCGACGCGAGTGGAGCGGGTGCTCGCCCGAGCAGCGCCGTGACCGACCGCACGGCCGACCGGCGCGGGCGCGAGTACCGACGACGCTTCGGCGGGCTCCGCCTCCGGATCGTGGTCGGCTACGTCGTCCTGTTGGCGTCGGTGATGATCTTCTCGCGTCGCCCGCCTCGCCCGCCTCACCCGGCAGCTGATCGCGAGGTCGCCGGCGGGCGGCGGGTCCGGAGCGCGGGCCAGCCGTGCCAGCCGGGCGATCCGGCGATCATCCACAGCAGCGCCAAGCCGGCGAGCTCGGTGAGGTGGACCGACTCGGCCAGGGCGCTCCGCCCGCCGTCGACCAGGTCGAACGCCGCGCTGGCGACCATCGTGACGACGAGTGCGGCGGTGAACGGCAGCAGGCCGAACGCCCGGTGCGGCTTCCACGCGGCGTAGGCGAAGCCGAGCGCCAACGCCATCCCGAACGCGCCGAGATGGCGCGACAGATGGGCGTCGGCACCATCGGTGTTGCCGAAGACCAGCGCAGGAATGCTCTGGACGAACAGCAGGATCGCCACCCACGCCAACGCCGGGCGGAGCCATCCCCCGCGTCCGAGGCGGGCCGGACGGCTCCGGGAGACGACGACGTCGACCAGGTCGGGCACCGGTTCTGCCGCCCGGACGCGCACCATCCGGTCGACGCCGGCGATACGACCGGCGTAGGCACGACAGTCGGTGCAGCCCTCGAGGTGGGCATCGATCAGCGTCTGCTCGGTGCTCGTCGCCTCGCCGTCGGCGGCGGCCGACAGCAGTTCGTGGATCGAGTCGCATTTCACGCATCCTCAGGTCGTCGGGATGCCCGGTTCGGTTCCCGTCCTGCGAGACTCGTGGCGACATGGACCATCTCACCTCACTCCTCGTGCGGGCGCGTGACGGCGACCGCACGGCGCTCGAGCGTTTCGTCGCCGAGACACAGGGCGACGTGTGGACGATGTGCCGCTATCTCGGCGACCACCGAGACGCCGACGACCTGGCGCAGGAGGCCTACGAGCGGGCGATCGGTTCGCTCCACCGCTATCGCGCCGACGGCCCGGCGCGCGGCTGGCTGCTGACGATCGTGCGGCGCGTGTGTGCCGACCACGCGCGGCGGTCGGTTCGCCGCCGTCGACTCGAGAAGACGGTGCTGCACGAGTCCACCACGGGCGGCGCCGTGGGCACCGCGCACGGCGTGCTGACCACGCCCGACGGGACGGGACGCATCGAGCTCGATGCGTTGCTCGCGGGCCTCGATGCCGACCGGCGGTCGGCCTTCGTGCTCACCCAGGTGCTCGGGATGCACTACGACGAGGCGGCCGAGATCCTCGGATGTCCGATCGGGACGGTGCGCTCGCGCGTCTCGCGGGCCCGTCGCGACCTCGTCGAGATGACCCGGCCCGACGAGGCGCGGCCCGACCGGCCCGTCGACGCTGCCGACGGATCGTGAGCGCGCGGCTGCCCAGCGGGTACGCCGGCCGCGTCGGGAACCATCTGCCCGTCGCGCACGACCCCTCCAGCGTGCCCCCCACGACCATCCGCTCGTTCCTGTCCCGACACCGTGCCGCACTCACCGCTGCGGGTGTGGGGGCGGTGGTGCTCTTCGGCGCGGCCGCGTGCGGCGGCGACTCGTCTGACGCCGAGCTGTCGGAGGCCGGCGAACGCGGACGCCAGGTCGCCAACGCCAACGGCTGCGCGAGCTGCCATGGCGCCGATGGCCAGGGCGGCGTCGGGCCGTCGTGGGAGGGCCTCGCCGGGTCCGACGTCGAGCTCGACGACGGCACGACGGTGGTCGCCGACGACGAGTACCTCCGCCGGGCGATCACCGACCCCGCGGCGCAGCGCACCGAGGGCTACACGCTGCAGATGCCCCAGAACAACCTCTCCGATGCCCAGGTCGACGACGTGCTGGCGTACATCCACGACCTGAGCGGTGACGGCGATGCCG
>CAYGLH010000271.1:0-1614 GCA_964350535.1 uncultured Ilumatobacteraceae bacterium | reverse complement strand
CAGGTCGACGACGTGCTGGCGTACATCCACGACCTGAGCGGTGACGGCGATGCCGCGGCGGGGTCGGACGACAGCGTCGCCGCCGACGGCGCCGAGGGCGTGACCGGCATCGTGCGCACGCCGGCGCCGGTCGTCGACGGCACGACCCTGCCGTCGCTCTCGGTCGAGGGTGAGCAGACCGAGTTCCGGGCCTCGACCGAGGGCGGGGTGAAGGCCGTGTACTTCGGCTACACCGGCTGTCCCGACGTGTGTCCGACCACGATGGCCGACCTCGCGATCGCGCTGCGCAAGCTGCCCGAGGAGCTTGCCGCTCAGGTCGAGACCGTGTTCGTCACGGTCGACCCCGATCGCGACCTCGACATCGCCGTCGACTACGCCCGCAGCTTCGTGCCCGACGCCGACGCCGCCGGGACGCTCGACGCGGCCGAGCTGGCGGCAGCCGCCGAGCCGTTCGGCGTGGTGTACAACGTCACCGAGGAGGACGGCGAGATCGTCGTCGAGCACAGCCCGTTCCTGTACCTCGTGAACGACGCCGGCGAGCTGTTGGTGACGTGGCAGTTCGGTGAGACCTCCGACAACATGGCCGCCGACATCGCGACGTTCCTCGATCGCTCGGGGGCACCGTTGTGAGGCGGGCGATCGTCGTCGCCGTCGCGGCCCTTGGTGCGCTGGCGGCGTGTGGCGACGACGACGACAGCGCCACGCCGCAGGTCGAGTCCGTCGCCGCCGCCGATGCGGGCACGGCCACCTATGAGTTCGTGATCCCGCCCGGCGCCGGCGAGGCACTCGATGCGGGAGAGCCGCTCGAGATCCTCCCCGCCACGCTCGAGGTGGTGGTCGGCGACACGATCACGATCGTCAACGACGACGACCGGGGGCACAACGTCGGGCCGTTCTTCGTCGGCGGTGGCGAGACGCTGACCCAGCGATTCGCCTCGCCCGGCGAGTTCGTCGGGGTGTGCACGGTGCACCCGAGCGGCGAGCTCGTGCTCATCGTGGACGAGGTGTGAGCGTGCGGCGGACCGTCGCCGCCGTGCTGTTGGTCCTGTTCGTCGCGTTGGGACCCGCCGGGCGCGCGCTTGCCGACCCGGCCGGGCCCACCGACTACCGCAGTGAGGTGGTGATGATCGATCCACCCACGCCGACGATCACGATGCAGGTGCTGGGCGGCGACTCGTTCGTGGAGCTCGAGGTCGCCGAGGGGACCGAGGCGATCGTCGTCGGCTACCAGGGCGAGGACTATCTGTGGTTCCGTCCCGACGGCGTCGTGCTCGAGAACCGCAACGCGCCGAGCACCTACACCAACGAGGACCGGTACGGCGGTGGGGAGATCCCGCCGTCGGCGTCGGCCGACGCCGAACCCGAGTGGGACGAGGTGGCGACCGGCGGCCGCTATGCGTGGCACGACCACCGCGCGCACTGGATGCAGACCTCTCGACCCTTCGGTCTGGGTCCCGGCGACCAGATCCTCGAGGCCAACATCCCGCTGGTCGTCGACGGCGAGGAGGTCGACGTCGCCGTGATCAGCACCTGGGTCGCCTCGCCGTCGCCGATCCCGGTCATCCTCGGTGCGCTCCTCAGTGCCGTCGCCGCGCTCGGGAACTGGCTGCTCGG
>CAYGLH010000270.1:0-5357 GCA_964350535.1 uncultured Ilumatobacteraceae bacterium | reverse complement strand
CAGTCCTGGTGCGACTTGACGAGGGTGCCGAGGTAGAGCTCGATCACCTTCGGGTCGGTGAGCAGCTCGCGGCCGGTGCCGGTGTACGCGTTGGCGCCCTGGTCGAGCACGCAGCCGCGGTGGCAGATCTGCAGGCATCGGCTGGCGTTCTGCTCGACCATCACGATCGACACACCGGACCGGTTGATCTTGTGGCAGCGGATGAACACCTCGTCCTGCAGCGCCGGCGACAGGCCCGCCGAGGGCTCGTCGAGCAGCAGCACGCTGGGGTCCATCATCAGCGCCCGGCCCATCGCCAGCATCTGTCGCTCGCCACCGGACAGCGAGCCGGCCCGCTGGTCGGCGCGTTCGACGAGGCGCGGGAACATGTCGCCCACCACCTCGTACCGCTCGGCGAACCGCTTGGGCTGGAGGAACGTGCCCATCTCGAGGTTCTCCGCCACGGTCAGCGCCGGGAACACGTTCTGGTTCTGCGGCACGTAGCCGATGCCGCGGCTCACGAGCGAGTGCGCCTTCATGTTGGTGATGTCCTCACCACGCAGCTGTACCGCGCCGTCGCGCACGTTGACCAGGCCGAACATCGCCTTGAGCAGGGTCGACTTCCCGGCGCCGTTCGGCCCGATGATGCCGACCAGCTCGCCCTCGTCGAGCTCGAAGTTGCAGCCGTTGAGGATGTTCACGCCGGGGATGTACCCGGCGGTGAGATCGTGCGCCACGAGGAGCGGCGTGCGGTCGGTGGCGGCCGGCTCAGTCATCGTCGTCTCCGAGGTCGAGCGCGGAGTCGTGGTGCGAGCCGAGGTAGGCGTCGACCACCGCTTGGTTCTCGCCGATCGACGACGGCGGACCCTCGGCG
Source organism: uncultured Ilumatobacteraceae bacterium (assembly GCA_964350535.1). Lineage (GTDB taxonomy): Bacteria > Actinomycetota > Acidimicrobiia > Acidimicrobiales > Ilumatobacteraceae > CAYGLH01. The sequence continues at coordinate 4,504 of CAYGLH010000270.1, read as the reverse complement.
ATGATCCGGCCCTCGGCCATGACGATGACCCAGTCGCTGATCTCCTGCACCATGTCCATGTCGTGTTCGACGAACAGCACGGTCATGCCCTCGTCGCGCAGACCGGTGACGTGCCCGAGCAGGGACTGCGTGAGCGCCGGGTTGACGCCCGCCATCGGCTCGTCGAGCATCACCATCTTCGGTTGGACCATGAGCGCGCGGGCCATCTCGAGCAGTTTGCGCTGGCCACCCGACAGGGTGCCTGCGTACTCGTCGCGCATGTGGGCCATCCGGAACCGCTCGAGCAGGGCGTCGGCCCGGGCCTCGATCTCCTGCTCTTGCGAGCGCCACAGGAACGGCAGGATCGAGCGCCAGATCGTCTCGCCGTGCTGGTCGGTGGCACCGAGCTTCATGTTGTCGATCACCGTCATCTTCGACAGCGCCTTGGTCAGCTGGAACGTGCGCACCATGCCGTAGCTGGCGATCTTGTGCGCCGGCACCTTGTCGATGACATGCCCGTCGAAGGAGCGGGTCCCCGTGTCGGGGTTGTCGAAGTTGGTGAGCAGGTTGAAGAACGTGGTCTTGCCGGCGCCGTTCGGACCGATCAGCGCCGTGATCACGCCGCGCTGGATCTCGACGTGGTCGACGTCGACCGCCGTGAGGCCGCCGAAGCGGCGCACCACGCTGTCGGCGACGAGGATCGGGTCGGGCTTCTTCGCGCCCGGCTCCCACGGCACGTCGGCGAGCGCCGCCCGGGCGGCGTCGGCCCCGGTGCCTGCGGTGGGCGTGTCAGCGGTCATCGAGCGCCATCTCCTCCTTGTTCCCCAGGATGCCCTGTGGTCGGAACGCTGCCAAGAGGGCGAGGCCCAGGCCGATCAGCATGAAGCGCACCTGGCCGACCTGGACGCCGGTCATGACGCCGCTCGGGATCTTCTCGTCCTGCACCGCTTGGCGGAGGACGATGTCGGTGAAGTTCAGGATCGAGTACAGGATCGCCGCGCCGAGGAGCGGTCCGATCACGGTGCCGGCACCACCGAGGATCATCGCCACCCACACGAAGAAGGTGACGTCGGTGATGAAGTTGTCGGGCTGCGCCGACTGGGTGGCGACCGCGCGCAGGAGGCCACCGACGGCGCCGAACATGCCGCCGACGATGAGCGCCTGCATCTTGTACGAGTAGGCGTTCTTGCCGAGGCTGCGCGCCGCGTCCTCGTCCTCGCGGATCGCCTTGACGACCCGACCCCACGGGCTGCGGACGAGCAACCAGCAGATGAAGGTGGCGAGCGCCAACGTGACCCAGCCGATCAGCACCACCCACATCTGGTTGCCGGTGAACAGCCCGAAGAGGTACCGCTGGGTGCGGTCGAACGGGCTGAGGTCGTAGAAGGTGCGGGCGAAGGCGGTGAGGCCGTCGGAGCTGCCCGTCCACTTGTCGAACGTCGGTGACCGGGCGACGAAGCGGAAGATCTCGGCGGCGGCGATCGTGACGATCGCCAGGTAGTCGGCGCGCAATCGCAGCGTCGGCACACCGAGGATCAACGCCAAGATCACCGGGAAGACGAAGATGCCGAAGAACACACCCACCCAGAAGCTGAAGCCCCACGTGGCGACCATCATCGACAGCCCGTAGGCGCCGGCGGCCATGAACACCGTCTGACCGAAGTTCAGCAGCCCGGTGTAGCCGAAGTGGATGTTCAGCCCGATCGCCGCGAGCGAGAAGAAGATGAACTGCTCGCCGATCGTTCCCCGAACGGTGTTCTCGAGAATTGCTCCCCAATCCATGGCGACCTCCTACCCGATCCGATCCGCTCGTCCGAACAGGCCTTGTGGCCGGATCAGCAGGATCAGGATCAACGTGAGCAATGCTCCGACGTTCTTCATGTCGGCGGGGATCACCAGCGTGGACGTCTGGATGAAGACGCCGACGATGATGCTGCCGAACAGGGCGCCGTACGCCGTCCCGAGCCCGCCGAGCGTGACGCCGGCGAACATCAGCAACAACATCCGGAAGCCCATCTCCCAGTTGACCGACTCGGTGAGACCGAACAGCACGCCGCCGAGGCCGGCGAGGGCGCTGCCCGCCACCCACACCCAGCGGATCACTCGCTCGACGTCGATGCCCGACGACTCGGCGAGGTCGCGGTTGTCGGCGACCGCGCGCATCGCCTTGCCGGCGCGCGTCTTCTGCAGGCCGACCCCGATCAGGACCAGCACCACCAGCGAGAAGACGATGATGAACACGTCCTTCGGCGCGAGGCTGAACCAGCCGAAGTCCCACTTCTCCTGGATCTGGAAGTCCGGGTAGAAGGTGGCACGCCCGCCGAACTGGTACAGGAAGATGTACCGGAAGAAGATCGACAGGCCGATGGACACGACGAGCTGGGAGATGAGACTCGACCCGCGTCGGCGCAGCGGGTACCACACGAACTGGTTGAACAAGCCGCCGGCGATGCCGCTGACGATGAACGCCAACACGGCCGCCACGATCAGGGAGGTGGTGATGCCGAACACCCCGGTGACGTGGAACAGGTAGGCCATCAGGGCGCCGAACGTGACCATCTCGCCGTGGGCGAAGTTGACGAGTCCGGTCGTCCCGAAGATCAGCGAGAGACCGATCGCACACATCGCGATGATCAGGCCGAGCTTGATGCCGTCGACGGTCAGCTGAACGAACTGGATCGTGCTGTTGTCGCTCTGCTGTGCCTCACCCAGGGGGAACAGCGTCGGCCTGACCTCGCCCTCGCGGACGGGCACGGTGAGCGGGTTGTTCTCCGGGTTTCGCAACGGGAGGTCGTCGGGCAACGTGGACTCGTCGAGCAGCACCTGGTACTCGCCGGCGCCCGGCACCGAGATCGAGTAGTTGCCGTCCGAGTCGGAGACGCCTTCACCCACGAGGTTGCCCTCGCTGTCGGAGACGACGACGACGACGCCTTCGACGAAGACATCGTTGCCGTCCGTGTCGCGCGTGCGCAGGGTGCCACGCACCCCGGTTTCGGCGACCTCCTCACCCGTGTCGGCCTCGGTGTCCGGCTCGGTGCCCGCGAACGCCGGGGAACAGATGGTGAACAGGCTGACCAGCAGTACGAGAAGGCCAGGCACCACCCTGGCTGGCCTGATTGAGACTGGCATGATGGCGGGCAACTCTAGGCCGCGACGGAGACCTCCGTGAAAACTCTCCGTGAACCGGTCGGCTGCCTGATCGCAACCTGCGCGAGGTGCACGGTCGCCGCCCACAGCGCGGTGGCGCCCGCCAGGTGGGCGCCGACCAGCAACTCGGGCACCCCGCTGAAGTACTGCACGTACCCGATCCCGCCCTGCACGACGGCGAGGAACAACCACGTCGAGAACGCGGCGGCCATCCCCTGCCACTGGGCGGCGTCTCGGCGCACCACCCACACGAGGGCGAGGAACGCCGCCAGCGCGACGAGGACGGTGACGCTGTGGAGTCGGGCGACATCGGAGATGTCGAAACCCCAGCGCCGGACGTCCTCATCCCCGGCGTGCGGACCGGTGCCGGTGACGATCGTCCCGGTGACGAGCGCCGCGGCCGTGAGCACGACGGTGGACCACAGCGTCGTGTTGACCGGTCCGGGCAGATCACCGAAGGATCCGCGCTCGTCCGCCTCGCGCGCGGGATCGGCACGCTCGATCGCCACCATGCCGAAGGCGATCGCCGCCATGGCGAGCAGGAAGTGCGACTGGACGAGCGCCGGGTGGAGGTCGCCGCGGACCGCCAGACCGCCGACGACGGCGTTGCCGAGGATCGTCGCCAGCACCGCCAGCGACGGGCCGACGAGACCGGGACGCGCGGGACGCACGCGGAACGCACCGATCGCCATCACGAGGGTCGGGATGCCGATCAGGCCGCTGAGCAGGCGGTTCACCTGTTCGATCGCGGTGTGCCCGCTGGTGACGTCGACGAAGCGCTCGCTGTTGCAGCTCGGCCAGTCCTCGCACCCGAGCCCGCTCCCGGTGAGGCGCACGATCCCGCCCGCCACGACGAGCACGGCCACGCCCACGGTGGTGATGATCGCCGCCAGCCGATAGCTCCGCAGGCTGATCGTCCAGCGCTCCATACCCGTCCGAGGATACGAGTACGGTCCGCAAGGTGCTCAGCTCCTTCGACGACTATCCGCTCCATCAGACGTCCAGGCCGGTCGCGCACACCGCCACCGCGGACCTGAACCACTACGACCGCTACTTCTTCAACGGCTACACCACCGATCCGGCCCAGGGCACCGGCGACGGGCTGTTCTTCGCGTTGGCGATGGGCCTCTACCCGAACCGCCACGTGGCCGACGCCGCGTTCAGCGTCGTGGTGGCGGGGGGCACGATCGACGCCGAGCAGATCAACGTGCGGGCGTCGAGGCGCGCCCCGGCCGACCGCCGCGACGCGAACACCGTCGGGCCGATCCAGGTGGAGGTGGTCGAGCCACTGCAGACCCTGCGGGTCATCGTCGAGGCCCCGGAGCACGGGCTGCGCGCCAATCTCCGGTTCCAGGCGCGGTCGGAACCGATCGAGGAG
>CAYGLH010000269.1:4540-5361 GCA_964350535.1 uncultured Ilumatobacteraceae bacterium | reverse complement strand
ATCGCCGACACGCGGCGCGTGTCCTCCAGCACCTCGCCGCCCTTGATGATCACCCCGAGCTGCGCGCCGCGCCCGGTGCCGACCATGATCGCCATGGGTGTCGCCAGGCCGAGGGCACACGGGCAGGCGATGATCAGCACGGCGACCGCAGCGGTGAAGGCGTCGTTGGCGTCGTGGCCCGTGGCGAACCAGCCGAGCAGTGTCGCCAGCGCGATCGCCAGCGCCGTCGGCACGAAGATCCGCGACACCCGATCGGCAAGCCGCTGCACCTCGGCGCGGCCGCCCTGGGCCTCGTCGACCAGCCGGATGATCTGTGCCAGCGCCGTCTCGGCACCCACCCGCGTGGCGCGCACCACGAGCGCCCCGTTGGTGTTGATCGTCGCGCCGATCACCTCGTCGCCCTCGCCGACCTCGACCGGGACGGGCTCGCCGGTGACCATCGAGGCGTCGATCGCCGACGCTCCCGACACGATCACGCCGTCCGTGGCGACCTTCTCGCCCGGTCGCACGACGAACCGGTCGCCGACAGCGAGCTCGTCGATCGACACCTCGGTTCCGTCCTCCAGGAGCGCCGTGGCGGCGCCCAGGTCGGCGAGGGCGCGGATGGCGTCGCCCGACCGACGCTTGGCCCGCGCCTCGAGCCACTTGCCGAGGAGGATCAGGGCGATGATCGCGGCAGCCGTCTCGTAGTAGATGTGGCCACCGTCGACGTCGCCGACCAGCACCACGGTCGACCACGTCCAGGCGGCCAGCGTGCCCATCGAGATCAACGTGTCCATCGTCGTCGTGCCGTGGCGCAGGTTGATCGCCGCTGCACGGTG
>CAYGLH010000269.1:0-4530 GCA_964350535.1 uncultured Ilumatobacteraceae bacterium | reverse complement strand
GGAAGGGCCACCCGCTCCAGAAGACGACCGGCGTGGCGAGCGCTGCGGCACACCACTCCCAGCCGTCGAACTGCAGGGCCATCACCATGGAGACGAGCACGACCGGAACGGCGCACGCCGCAGCGAACACCAGCCGGCGCCGGAGGTCCCGCTCGCGGGCGAGCTCGCCCGCGCCGGCATCGTCGTCGGCCGGCGAGCCGTAGCCGAGGGTCTCGATCGCCCGCCGGATGTCGTCGTCGGTGATCGACGCGTCGTGGATCACCGTGGCCCGCCCGTTGGCGAAGTTGACGACGGCGTCCGACACCCCGGAGAGGTCGTCGAGCGCGTGCTGGATGCGGCTGGCGCAGCCGCCACAGGTCATCCCTTCGACGGCGACGTCGGTGCGCTGGCGGGTGGTGGTCGTGCTCACACCCTCACGATACGGATTCCAGTCGACTGGAAGGTCAACCCCCGCCGGCAAGAACCTGTTACATCGGGGTCTGACACCGTTGTTACAGGTCGGGGGTGATGACCTGGCAGCGGTTGGGGTCCGTGCACGCCGCCGGGTCGAGCGCGTCGGCGCGGGCCGCGAGGTCGGCGAGCTCGCGCCGGGCCTGTCGGAGCCGTTCGATCTGCTCGTCGAGGTCGTCGAGGTGGCGATGGAGCAGCGAGCGGGTGTGGGCGCAACTGCGTTCGCCGGAGTACTTGAGCTCGAGCACCGACCGGATCTCGGTGAGCGACAGGCCGCTCGCCTGGGCGTCGCGGATGAACCGCACCCGGTCGACCGCGGCCGGACCGTACGAGCGGTAGCCGGACTCGGTGCGGTCGGGGGCGGCGACGAGTCCGATCGATTCGTAGTAGCGCAGCGTCTTGGTGGTGGTGCCCGTGGCGTCCGCGAGCTCGCCGATGCGCACGGGTGCTCCTCAGGCTGCCCGGGGGGCCGACGGGGTGAAGCTGACCGGCAGCCGCTTGAGCCCGGCGACGAGCGGGAGCCCGGTCGTGTCGAGCGGCACAGCGGTGTCGGTGACCGTGAGATCGGGGAGGCGGCTGAACAGCTCGCGGAACACGACGTTGAGCTCGCGTCGGGCGAGATGGGCGCCGAGGCAGAAGTGCGGGCCCGGGCCGCCGAAGCCGACGTGGGTGTTCGGCGCCCGCCTCACGTCGAAGCTCTCGGGGGCGTCGAACGTGCGCGGGTCGCGGTTGGCGGCGCCGTAGAACAGCACCACCTTGTCGCCCTCGACGAACTCGTGCCCGCCGACGCTGGCCGTGCGGGTGAGCGTGCGGCGCATGAACGTCACCGGCGAGGCGACCCGCACGATCTCCTCGACGGCGGTCGGCGTGACGCCCTCGACGTCGCTCTGCCAGATCGCCCGCTGCTCGGGGTGCTTCGACAGCAGGTCCACCCCGTAGCTGATGGCGTTGCGCGTGGTGTCGTTGCCGGCCACGGCGAGCAGGATGAAGAACGACGAGATCTCGGCCGGCGTCAGGAGATCCTCGCCGAGGTCGTGGTGCACGAGCTTCGAGGTGAGGTCGTCGGTCGGGTTCTTCCGGCGCTCCTCGACCAGCTCGGTCATCAGGCTGACGAGCTGGATGCCGGCGCCGATCAACGTCTCCAACGGGTCGCCGTCGCCCATGAACTCGGGATCGCCGCCGCCGAGGATGATGTTGGTGGAGTCGAGCACGGTGGAGAACTCGCTGCGCGGGATGCCCATCATGTCGCAGATGACGAGCAGCGGGTAGGGCTGGCTCAGGACCTGCACCAGGTCGGCCTCCCCCCGCTCGCAGAACCCGTCGATGACCTCGGTGCAGATCGAGCCCACCGAGTCGAGCACCCCCTGCAGCTGGGTCGGGGTGAACGAGTGGGCGACGAGCCGCCGCTGCTGGGCGTGGCGCGGGGTGTCCACGTTGATGAACGACCCGAAGAACTCGAGCATCTCTTCGGACATGTCGACGACCGACACGGCACCCTTGCCGGAGCAGAACTCCTCGGGTCGCTTGCTGATGTCGACCACGTCGTCGAACCGCGTCACCGCGTAGACGCCGTCGTCCTCACCGGTCAGCTCGTTGTGGAAGCCGACGTAGGGGAAGCGTTCGGTCTCGCGTATGTCGGCGAACTCGAGCATCCGCGTCTCGAGCGGCAGCTTCCAGAACGTCGGGTCGATGAGGCGCTGGGGGTCGGCGGTCATGCCCTGGTTCTACCGGACGGGCGGGGCTGCGCCCATCACGGGTCGGGAGGAATCGTCATCGCCGGCCGGGCCCGGGCGCCGGTGCGCGGGGTCGGGAGGGGCCCGCGGTAGCTCGTGCTCGGCCCCGGGGACGAGCCGAACTCGGGGAGCGAGATCCAGGTGCGGTCGACGTCGGCGAAGGGCGACGACCGCCACTGCAGGACCTGCATCATCACCGGCTGGCGTCGCACGGCGAGGCGCAGCGCCTCCAGGTCGATCGGGGCCTCCGCCACCCGTCGCGCGTCCTCGTCGCCGTTCGCCGGCTGGTCGGCGTCGTCGGCCTGCGGATCGTCGTGCCGCCCTGCCCACGCCGCCGCCGTCCAGTGGACGGCGCGGGCGCCGACGTTCTTGCGGATCGCCGCCGGCGGGGTGCGCAGGCAGGCGACCAGGCCGGCGGTCGACCCGCCCTCGACGGCGGCAAGGAGGTCGGTGCCGGTGCGGATCCCGCGGGTCCGCAGCCGTCGTACCCGCGGGTCGAGTCGCGGCCCCGGCGCGCCGACGACCACGATCAGTGCCGCTTGGTCGGCCCAGTCGACGAGTCGGCCGATCGGCAGCTTGGTCCGGATCATCAGGTTGCTCAGGTCGCCTGCCGCCAGTGCCGCGACGTCGGGAATGCCCTCGGACTCGAGCAGCGCACTGTCGTACAGGTCGAGCCCGTCGATGTGGGCCAGCGGGCGGTCGCTCGACATCCGGGTGTCGCCGACCACCCACTGGCCGACCGAGGTCGCGCCTGCGAGGACGCGGTCGACCACGGTCGTCGGCACGACACCGGCGAGGAACGACAGCACCCACACGACCTCTTGCTGCTCCGACGAGACGAACAGCGCGTTGATCAGGTAGGCGACCACGACGATCGTGACCAGCCGTGCCGTGATCTGGTTGTAGATCTTCGAACGCAGGTCGCCGCGGAAGTAGCTGCGCAGGACGAGGTAGACGCCGTAGAAGTAGGCGCCGAGGAACGCCATGCCGGCGGCGCTCGGGTTCGGCGCCAGGAGCTGGAAGAACGGCGTGGTCTGGATGCGCGCCTCCTCGGTCGCCGCCTGCTGGGAGGCGAGGTCGGCCGCCACTGCCGCGCCGCCCGCCACGGCGCTCGCCTCCTCCGCCGTCAGCGGACCGTCCGGCAACGTCGCCGGCGTTGGTGCCGGCGCGCTCGGGTCGACCGGCTCGCCGTCCGTCCCGTCTGCTCCCGCCGTTCCGTCTGTCTCGTCTGCTGCCGCCGTCACGTCCGTCCCGTCTGCAGCGTCGCTTCCCTGCGTGCTGACCTCGGCGATGCCGGCGGTCGCCTCCTGGGCGGCGGTGGCCGAGCCGGCGGCGCTGACCGCGGCGGTCGCCGCCTCCGTCCGCGCCTCCGCAGATGCGTCGGCGGCGCTCGCCGCCTCGGCCGCCTCCCCGGCGCGCGTCGCCTCGTCGTCGGCGAGGGCGGTCTGCTGTGCCGCGGCCGTGGTGGCGGAGAAGTCGAACGACTCGGTGCGGGCGACCAGGATCGTCCAGCCGAGGGCGATCAGGATCGTGCACACCACGATCGGCGAGTGCTTGCCGCCCAGCCCGCGGACGGAGTCGTGCGAGTGGCTCGTCGCCTCGAACAGCGAGTCGCCGTAGGTGGCGTGGACGTCGGCCACGGTGCGCAGCCTGCCGTCCATGCGGAACAGCGACTTGATCCAGTCGTGGCGGATGTCGCCGGCGCGCTGGCGGTCGAACTGGAAGTACAGCAGTGCGGGGAACAACGACAGGACGCACGTGTAGGTGATCTGGAGCACCCGTGACACGAAGCGGCTCTCCAGCCCGGCCTTGACGCGCAGCCCACCCTCCATCACGAGGAACTGGTGCAGGTCGGTGGCCGCGGCGATGGCGATGGTCGGGAGTGCCGCACCGACGGTGATCACGAGCACCAGCGTGAGGAGCTGTCGGGCGCTGCGCACCGTCTCGTTGCCGTCGGTGTCGGCGGCGCCCATCCCCGAGGCGGTGTCGCCCTCTTCCGCAGCGGACATGTCGGCGCGCCGTCGCCGGCGCCGTTCGTGGGCGCGGGCCTGCACCAGCACGACGAAGAGCGCGATCATCGGCAGCGTCCAGGTGACGTAGACGAGGTTGCGGCGCAGCGTGCCCGACCACACGAGGTAGAACGCCGTCACCGCCAGTGCCAGCACGAGCAGGAGCCACACCACCCAGATCCGCTGGCCCGCGCTGTTGCCGGGCTCGTACCGCGACACGAGCAGTTCGTGGCGCTGGCGATGGCCACGGATGCACTGCTCGAACGGTGCCAGGCGACTGCCGGCGACGACGCGTTCGGCGAACGGTGGCAGGACGAGGACGCCGAACTCGCGCTCGG
>CAYGLH010000268.1:5032-5371 GCA_964350535.1 uncultured Ilumatobacteraceae bacterium | reverse complement strand
TCGTCACGTCACGATGTTGCGCCGGCGGAGCACGTCGATGATCTGGTCGGCTGCGTCCTCGGCGCTCGTCGAGGTGGTGTCGATGTGCACCTCGGGTGCCTCGGGCGGCTCGTAGGGCGAGTCGATGCCGGTGAAGTTCGACAGTTCGCCCGACCGGGCCTTGGCGTAGAGGCCCTTCGGATCGCGCCCCTCGGCGACGTCGAGCGGGGTGTCGACGTGGACCTCGATGAACTCGCCATCGGCGACGCGCTCGCGCGCCAGCTGACGCTCGGCGGCGAAGGGCGAGATGAACGAGACGAGCACGACGAGCCCGGCGTCGACCATCAGCGCCGACACCTC
>CAYGLH010000268.1:3426-5022 GCA_964350535.1 uncultured Ilumatobacteraceae bacterium | reverse complement strand
GCCACACGACCGCCGGACGGTGGTGGTTCTGCTCGGCGCGGGCGTCCTTGTCGACGCGCACCGACTGCCAGTGGATGTTGTGCGACCGGCGGAGCGCGAAGTGCAGCATCCCGGCACCGACGGTGACGCTCGACAGCTTGTCGATGATGATGAAGCTGCCGGTGTCGCGGTTGGCGGTGTACGGGTCGAACGGGATCGCCCGGTCGAGGCTGAGGTTGCACACGCCGATCTCGTTGAGCTCGAGGGTGGTCGCCGCGAGGTGGTCGAGGTTGTTGACGTCGACCCGGTACTTCGGGTGTCCGATCGTGACGCTGACCGTGCGGGTGCCGATCTTCATCAGGTACGGCCGCCCCGGGAGCATCGCGTCCTCGTGCATCCACACCACGTGCGCCTCGAACTGGTCGGCGACCTCGGCGGGTCGGTCGGCGCCGCAGATCAGGTCGCCGCGCGAGGCGTCGATCTCATCGGACAGCGTCAGCGTCACCGACTGCCCGGCGATGGCCTCGTCGAGGTCGCCGTCCATCGTGACGATGCGCTCGATCGTGGAGGTGGTGCCGGCGGGCAGCACTCGCACCGGGTCGCCCGGACGCACGGTGCCACCGACGATCTCGCCGGAGAAGCCGCGGAAGTCGAGGTTCGGCCGGTTCACCCACTGCACGGGGAACCGGAACGCACCGGTGGCGCGGTCGTCGTCGACCGGCACGGTCTCGAGGAACCCGAGCAGCGTCGGACCGTGGTACCACGGCGTGTTGGCGCTCGGCTCGATGATGTTGTCGCCCTTCAGCGCCGACAGCGGGATCGGCGTGATGTCGGTGATGCCGATCTGATCGGCGAAGTCCTGGTACTCCTCCACGATCGTGTCGTAGATGTCGTGGCTGTAGTCGACGAGGTCCATCTTGTTGATCGCCAGCACCACCCGGTCGATGCCGAGCAGCGACACGAGGTAGCTGTGCCGCCGGGTCTGGGTCAACACGCCCTTGCGGGCGTCGACGAGGATCACGGCGAGGTCGGCGGTGGACGCACCGGTCACCATGTTCCGCGTGTACTGCTCGTGGCCCGGCGTGTCGGCGACGATGAACTTGCGCCGCTCGGTCGAGAAGAAGCGGTAGGCCACGTCGATCGTGATGCCCTGCTCGCGCTCGGCCGACAGGCCGTCGAGCAGGAGGGCGAAGTCGAGGTCGCCGCCCTGGGTCCCGACCTTGGCGGAGTCCGCCTCGAGCGCCGCGAGGTGGTCCTCGAACACGAGGTGGCTCTCGTACAGCAACCGCCCGATCAGGGTGCTCTTGCCGTCGTCGACGCTGCCACAGGTGATGAAGCGCAACAGCGTCTTGTACTGGTGCGACCGGAGATAGGCCTCGATGTCGGTGGCGATGAGGTCGGATGCGTGCGCCATGTCAGCCTCAGAAATACCCTTCTTGCTTCTTCTTCTCCATCGACGCCGAGGAGTCGAAGTCGATGATCCGTCCCTGGCGTTCGGACGTGGTGGCCAGCAACATCTCCTGGATGATCCCGATCAGCGAGTCGGCCTCGCTCTCGATCGCCCCGGACAGCGGGTAGCAGCCGAGCGTGCGGAATCGCACCGTGCGCATCGTCGGG
>CAYGLH010000268.1:1096-3416 GCA_964350535.1 uncultured Ilumatobacteraceae bacterium | reverse complement strand
GACGCTGCCGCACGTGATGAAGCGGAGCAACGACTTGTACTGGTGCGAGACGAGCTACGCCTCGATGTCGTCGGCGATCAGATCGGATGCGTGTGCCATCAGAAATAGCCCTCCTGCTTCTTCTTCTCCATCGATGCGGCGCCGTCGAAGTCGATGATGCGCCCCTGCCGCTCGGACGTCGTGGCGAGCAGCATCTCCTGGATGATCCCGGTGAGCGTGTCGGCGTCGCTCTCGATCGCGCCCGAGAGCGGGTAGCAACCGAGTGTGCGGAACCGCACGTTCTTCATCATCGGGACCTCGCCGTCATCGAGCGGCATGCGGTCGTCGTCGACCATGATCAGCACGCCGTCGCGGTCGACGACGGGGCGCGGCGCCGAGAAGTACAGCGGCACGATCGGGATCTTCTCGAGGTGGATGTACTGCCACACGTCGAGCTCGGTCCAGTTCGAGATCGGGAACACCCGGAGCGTCTCGCCGGGGCTCTTGCGGGCGTTGTACAGCGACCAGAGCTCGGGTCGCTGACGCTTCGGGTCCCATGGGTGTTGCGGCGAGCGCACGGAGAACACCCGCTCCTTGGCGCGCGACTTCTCCTCGTCGCGGCGGGCTCCGCCGAAGCAGAGGTCGAACCGGTTGTCGTCGATGACCTGCTTGAGACCCTCGGTCTTCCACATGTCGGTGTGCAGCGCCGAACCGTGGTCGAACGGGTTGATGCCGCGCTCCACACACTCCGGGTTCTGGTGCACCACGAGGTCCATCCCGAGCTCGCTGGCGGTGTCGTCGCGGAACTGGTACATCGCGCTGAACTTCCACGTCGTGTCGACGTGCACGAGCGGGAACGGTGGCACGCTCGGGAAGAAGGCCTTGCGGGCGAGGTGCAGCATCACCGAGCTGTCCTTGCCGATCGAGTAGAGCATCGCCGGTCGCTCGCTCTCCGACACGGCCTCGCGCATGATCTGGATGGCCTCGGCCTCGAGCCGCTGCAGGTGGGTGAGGCGGCCCGCCGTCAGGTCCGCGCTGGGCGGTGCGGCGGTCGCGGTGGTCGCTGCGGTCGTGGTGGTCGTGCCCGGTGTGTCCGTCACGTCGTCGTTCTCCGGTTCGTGCTTCGGGGGTGTGTTCGGCGCATTGTCCGGTAAGAAACCGGAGAATACCATCAAATCGACCCGTGGCCGCGCGAGGTGTCAGACTCGGCCGCCGTGGATCGGCCATGGCACCTGGAGCGATCGGTGCACGGTGGGATCGACGAGGTCCCGATCTCCGCCGCCGACGGCCGACTCTGGCTGGCGGGCAAGCACGCCGTCGGCCCCGACCCCGAGCGGGCGCTGGCCGCGGTGGGAGCGGATGCGATCGTCTGCCTCAACGAGGCCGCCGAGTTCGCCGACCGCTACCCCAACTACGTGGACTGGCTCGTCGCCAATGCCCCGGCCCGGGCGCTGTGGTCGCCGATCCCGGATCTGCACGCCCCCGAGCTCGACGACGCGATCGCCCTCGTCGACCGACTCTGCGGTCGGCTGCGCGAGGGGACGGGGCTGATCGTCCACTGCGGTGCGGGCATCGGTCGTGCCGGGACCATCGCGGCGGCGATCCTCATCGACCTCGGGTGCTCGCTGGACCAGGCGACGGCGGTGGTCGCCGCCCACCGCCCGATGGCCGGTCCGGAGGCCGGAGCGCAACGCGAGCTGCTCGTCCGCCTCGCGGCGCGGCCTCAGCGCTGATAGCGGGCGGCGGTGGCGACGCGGTACTCCTCGGCGAGGTCGCACACTTCGGGGGCGAGGTCGCCCGCAACCAGGTCGGCCAGCGTGACGCGTTCCAGCACCCGTCGGAGGCTGCCCCGGATCGCCATCCACACCACCGGCAAATCCTGTGCCGGCGGGGCGTACGTGAGATCGCGGAGGCTCTCGTCGTGGACGTCAGCGAGCGGACCGTCGACGGCGCGGAACACGTCGGCCAATGTGATCTCGGCGGCCGGACGGGACAGGCTGAACCCGCCGTCGGGCCCCCGGCGGGAACGCACGAGCTCGGCTCGCTTCAGCTCGCGCAGGATGTCGAGCAGGTACTTCAGCGACATGTCGTGACGAGACGCGATCGCCTCCGCCTTCACCGGGTGGCCGTCGGCCACCGCCAGGTCGGCCATCGCCCGCACCGCGTTGTCGACTCGTTCCGAGATCCGCATCCTGCGGCGCGACGCTATCCGGGGCGGCGCGCGGCCACGGGCGATGGAAGCGGTGTGCAGCGCCCCGACGTGCCAGAATCATCGCCGTGAAGGCAGCACTGCTGGTCGAGAGCCTGACCGGGAACACCTGGAAGGCCGCCGAGAAGGCCG
>CAYGLH010000268.1:0-1086 GCA_964350535.1 uncultured Ilumatobacteraceae bacterium | reverse complement strand
GTGGACGATCACCGGCCTGTCCAAGGTGCGCCAGCCCGACCACGAGTCGATCCACGAGGCGGAGTTCGTCATCGCCGGCACGTGGGTGCACGGCGCGTTCATCTTCGGCCAGGCGCCGTGGGGGATCAACTCGATCGCCAACCTCCCGGCGATGCGCGGCAAGCGCGCTGCGGCGTTCTGCACGTTCGCCCTCGATCCCGGCTCGAGCCTCGACCGGCTCACCGGCGCCCTCGGGGACACCGGCGCCTACGTCATCGGCGGCGTGGCGATCAACCGCCGCAAGCTCGAGCAGAACTCCGAGGAGTTCGTCGGGCGACTGATCGACGCGGTCGGCCACGTCGTCTGACGCTCGTCGGCGGGCGTTCAGCCGCCGATGCCGGACAGGTCGATGTACAGCGTCCGGCCGTCCTCGACCACCGGGTTGACGCCGGCCTCGGGCGGGGCGAGCTCGGCCACGTCGAGCGTGCGGTTCTCGCAGTCGACGAACGACGCCGTGCCCTGGACCTGTTCGACCGTGCAGGTGCGGTCGCGATCGGCGGGGAAGGCGTAGTAGAGACGCCATCCCTCGGCCGGGTCCTCGCCGTCGTGGGTGAGCACCATGGTGCGTTCGCCGGAGATCGTGTCGAGGCCGGGGAACAGGATCGGACCATCCTCTGCCACCGCGGTCGCAGCCGACTCGACGGAGCCGACCTGGAACCGGCTCGGCGCCAGCCGTTCGGAGGCCTCGCGGCCGTCGCCCGAGAGGTAGGCGGCGATGCCCCACAGCACGAGCGCCATCAACGCCAGCAGCGCGAGACCACCGAGCACGGGCACGATCGCCCGGGACACCGGCGAACGCAGCTCGATGATCGGACCGCGTTGCTCGCTCACGCCCTCAGTCTGCCGGGAGCGTCGGGTGATTGGAGCGACTCGGCCGCGACGGCGTAGGGTTCGGCCTCGCCCGAACGACAACCGACCCCGCTCGACAACAGAAACGGAGTACCCAAACGTGGATCTCTTCGAGTACCAGGGCAAGCAGTACTTCGCCCGCTACGACATCCCGGTCAGCCCCGGCGGACCGGCCGACACGGTCGACGAGGCGGTGAA